>JAGAOA010000180.1 GCA_017623955.1 Opitutales bacterium | reverse complement strand
TCACCATTTTTCTTGATGAAATCTTCATCAATTCTGCGGATACTCTTAGGCTTGCGATAACCATCGTACCAGTGGTAATAAATCTTACCATTTTTGCCACATGGATTGTCGAATTCAAATTCAATAGTTGATGCATATGGCCATGTGAAGTCGTCTTGTGCATCGCACTTAGCTGAAACTGCCGTTGGGAAGCCCAAGTCAAAAGCAGAATATGGAACGTCCATAAAATGACAAGCCATATCGCCAATAGCACCGCATCCAAAATCTTTAACACCACGCCAATCGTGAGGAATAAAAGCCGAGCTATATGGTTGATCTGGTGCAACACCAAGCCAAAGTTTGTAGTCGAGCGTATCTGGAATTTTTTCTGCCTTCTTCGGACGTACCATTGTCCCAACGCCTTGTTTCCAGAAGCGTGCAGGGCGTGATGTCCAAGTATAGATTTCTTCTACCTTGCCCAAAATACCAGCTTGGTACCATTCCTTGATTGTACGCCAACCATCTGATGTATGGCCTTGATTGCCCATTTGGGTAAATACTCCATACTTGTTTGCCAAACGTCGCATTTCTTTACATTCCCAAATTGTGCGTGCAAGAGGCTTTTGACAGAATACATGCTTGCCTCGAGCCATTGCAAAAGCCGAAATTGGATAGTGCATGTGGTCGGCAGTATTTACAATAACACCATCAATATCTTTGCCCATTTTATCGAGCATAACACGATAATCTTTAAAACGTGCTACTCCACGATAATTTGGTGTTTCTGAAAGCATTTTATAGCGAGGTGCAGCGCGCAAATCGTCTACATCACAGCCAGCAATTATTTCAGAATCATTAGTTTTTGAAAGATTATTTATGGCTTGTCCACCAATACCACCAACACCAACTAAAGCTACATTAAAACGTTCGTTTGCGCCCTTTACACGCTGAGTTGCACAAGAAGGTAAAAACATTATTCCCCCAAATAGCGATGCAGTTTTTATAAAATCGCGTCGCGAAAAACTTTTTTGATTTTCTGTTTTTTTCATAAGTTAATTCCCTTTTCTTACATATAGATTTAAATTAAGAGTTACACAATAATTCTAAGTTATTTACAAAAAGAGTGCAATAAATATTTTAGATATGTTTTCAATGTTTTGGATATGTTTCAAATTATAGAAAAATTAAGATAATTACAAAATTAACATAGCATCGCCATACGAATAGAAATTATATTCTTTTTCTATTGCTTCGCTATAAATTCCTTTTAGAAGTTCTATTCCAGCGTTGCTTTCGGGGGTTAAGAAAGTCGAAACTAAACACATTAGTGTGGAGCGGGGTAGGTGGAAATTTGTTATCATTGCATCTGCTGAAATCACTCGTTGAGGTGGATAAACAAAGAGCGAAGCTGTATCTATTACAGGTTTTGTAACATCAATTTTTTTACCGACATTTTTGCGAGAAAAATCTTCAATGGCTCTCAATGATGTCGTGCCAACTGCTAGTTTTGGTAAAGATGTGTTCGCTAGTGCTTCTAACGTTGATGTCGGAATTTCATACAACTCACCGTGCATTGAATGCTCTTCAATAACATCTGTCTTGAGCGGTTGAAATGTTCCAATACCAACATGCAATGTTAAATTATTAAAAACGTGTCCATAAGACTTCATCGTTGATATTAGTTTATCGGTAAAATGAAGTCCAGCTGTTGGTGCGGCAGCCGCTACTCTTTTTTGCGAATTTGCATAAACGGTTTCATAGCGATTGTTGTCAAAATTTCTGTCGTAATCTGGACTATTCTGATTGCGTCTTATATATGGAGGAAGTGGAACAACGCCAATTTCTTCTGCCATTTCAACTGCATTGTTGAAGCGAGGTGCAAGATTAAAATCTACTATGCAATTACCATTTTCTAGATGTTCTAGAACCGTTGCTGAAAATACATTTTCAACGCCAAATATAGCTCCGTTTTTAAGGCGTTTTGCAGGGCGAAGCATACAATTCCATTTGTTGTTTTCAATAGGTGTAAGAAGTAAGCATTCTACATTTGCACCAGTATCTTTTTTTGCAAATATTCTCGCTTTTAAAACGGCGGCATCGTTTCGAAAAATATTAAATTTATTCGGTAGAAAGCTTGGTAATTCTTTAAAAATAGAATGTATTATTTTTTGAGTTTTTCTATCAAAAACCAACAATTTAGATTCATCGCGTTTTTGAGCTGGAAAACGTGCTATACGTTCTTCTGGTAGAATGTAATCTAAAACTGAAGAGTCCATAAATTAAGAAATTTTTTTTAAAAGTTTTTTTGCACGTAATTCTGACCACTCAGATGTTGCCGAATTTTCTGCACTTGCCGATGCTCTAGCTATCGAAATTTTTAGAGCATTATCAAAAGTTGACTTCTTTTGAAGTTCATATATTAGACTTGCAAACATAGCATCTCCACAACCCGTTGCCGAAATTTCGTTTTTTATCTTGGGTGCATTGAATGATACAATTTCCCCATCAAACGATGCATAAATAGTACCACTTGAATTGCTTACAATCAGATTTTTTACTTTTGTTTTATTTACAACATTTGCGAGCGTGTTTTTGTTTAGTTTTTTTTGTGCAAAAGTTGTAAGGAATTCTTTTTTATTTATTTTTAACAAAAATAAGTCCTGTTTCGATAAGTCTGACAACGGTTGATTGTACGTATCGACACACAATAATAATTCTTTTTCTTTTGCTAGTTTAGAAATCTTACTTGCATAATTTCTTTTCCAATTTGGGAAACTTCCGCAGAAAGCAATTATATCGCCTTTTTTTGCAAGTTTTGAAATTTGTTTGATTGCATTGTTAAATGCTTTTGTTGAAATAGGAATGTCTGAACCTAAGAAAGTTGTTTGAATTTTGTTTTTTTGATTTTCGCAAACTAAACCTAATCTAGTTTCGCCTTCAAGTTCTATGGCGATAGGCAAACAAAAATTTTTTTCATTTAGCCAATGTAAACAACGTTTACCAGTAAAACCAGCTGGAAAAATTATTGCATACGGTTTCTGTTTTGAAAGTTTGAAATATGCTTTTGCCACATTTACGCCTTTTCCACCAACTTGAAAAAATTCCTTTCCGATAGCCCGCACAGTTTGACTTTCTTTGGGAAAATTGAAAGTTGCGGTAGTTTCGGCTAACAAGTTGCCAGTAATTGTAAATACACTAATCATATTTTATATCCTGTTTTTTTAATAAATTCTTTTCAAGCTTAAAAATTGGGTGATTTCTCTTGACTTGAGGTTTTTACAAGATAGCATTTTGTCAAATTTATACATAGCTACTAGCACTTTTATATATATGAAAAAGAAAATATTGATGGTTTCACCTGAGTGCGCTCCATTTTCAAAGGTAGGCGGACTTGCAGATATGGTTTCATCGCTATCTAAGCAATTTGCTGAAGATGGATGCGAAGTAAAAGTTTTTACTCCTTTTTATTCAACGATAAAGCATTCCGAAAATATAAAAAATTATATGGATAATTTGTCGGTGCACATGGGGTTGGGAATAGAAGAATTCGCTTCTGTTTGGCATACTCAACTAGGCAAGGCAGATGTCTACTTCTTGGAATTTAATCGCTATTACGATAGACCTGGAATCTACAATTTTAATTCTGTTTCGTACGATGATAATGGCGGACGCTTTGCTTTTATGGCAAGAGCAGCATTAGAATTTTGTTTGTCGACAGGTTGGTAACCGGATGTAATACATTGCCACGATTGGACAACTGGTTTAATTCCTGTTTATTTAAACACTACATTACGACAATCTCCATTGGGAAGAACTGCTACTGTCTTTACAATTCATAATTTACAACATCAAGGTGTGTTTGATAGGGGGGTTTTAGAATATGCAGGTCTGCCACAAAGTGAATTCCGTAGCGATTCGTGTGAGTCGTACGGAGCTTTGAATATGATGAAGGGTGGTCTATATAATTGTACAAAAATTACAACTGTTAGTCCTACATACGCAAAGGAAATTCAGACACAAGAATATGGTTGTGGTCTTGATGGCTTGTTGCGTTTTAGAGCTGCAGATTTAATTGGAATTCTCAATGGTGTTGATACAGAAGAGTGGAATCCGGCTACCGATAAACGTATTCCTACAAATTATAGTCTCAAAAAAATGGCAGGTAAGGCAGAATGCAAAAAAGCCTTGCAAGAAAGAGTTGGATTGAATGTCGATTCTAAAGTTCCATTGTTTGGCGTAGTATCTAGATTGTTTGATCAGAAAGGTCTCGATTTGCTTGCTCGTATTGTTCAACCACTGGTTGATAATATGAATATACAGTTGATGATTTTAGGCAATGGCGAGAGCTGGCTTGAAAATGCTTTCAAAAACTTGACATCGGCGAACACTGGTAAAGTAGCATCGTTTATAGGTTTTGATGCTGATTTGTCGCATTTGGTTGAAGCTGGTAGTGACTTCTTTCTTATGCCTAGTCGATTTGAACCTTGTGGTTTAAATCAAATGTATTCTATGATTTATGGCACGTTGCCGATTGTGCGTAGAACTGGAGGCTTATCTGATACAGTTGAGCAATATGTTGAAGGTAAAGGAATTGGAACTGGTTTTGTATTCGATAATGCAACAGCCGATGCTCTTTATAATACAATAGGTTGGGCGTGTTCTACTTGGTATGATAGACCTAAAGATATACTCGCAATGCGTAAAAACGCTATGACAGCCGATTTCACTTGGGGCAATTCTGCTCAACAGTACGATCAAGTTTACGATTGGGCTATTGGTGCACGTTCTTTGGGAATGTAGCGTATTTTTTATGTCGGAACGAACAGCCAAACGAAAGTATCGCGAAAGCGAATTGCCTATGTGGTTTCGCCGAGTCTCAAAAGACTGGGAGTGCCATTTTCGGCAAGAAGAACTCGATTATGGTCGAGCGCTATACAAGGCTGGTTGTATCAGAGAAGTAGAACTTAATAAGTCGGAAGCTTTTATAACAGCTCGTTTACAAGATGGTTCAGAGCCATTTTGTATTATCGACTTTGATGGCGATGAATTTACATATATTCCTTCAACATCGGATGATTTCTTATATGGAGCATTAAAAGTTGCAGGCTTTTATGAAATAGAAGAATTTGTAATAGATAGAGTTGCAGAAAGCGGAATAGATACCAATGCTGAAGAAGAAATTGTATCTGAACAACAACCTAATATAGAAGAAATCGAAGTTCAAACGAGCGAACCAACAAGACTGCCAGCCGATGAAAATGCAAAAGTCTTAGCATTAAACTTTTCTTCAAAGCGTAAGGGACTTGTTTTTGAAGTTTTCTGGAAAGATAAAGTAAAAGATAAGCGTATTCGTGCCTTTGGTGATAAAGCTCCGCCAGTCGAAGAACTATTAGAATGCGAGAGTGAATTGTTGATGCGTCTTATTACAATGGCTCGCAAGGCTGGTTTTAAGTTTGACGATAATTATTTTATATTAGATGAAATTCCAAAAATATCATTATTCTTAAAAAGTTCACTCAGTAAATGGAAAGAGCTTTTTGTTATCCGCAAAGATAAGCAAGTAGATTTATTAATGCTTGGAGAGCGCAAAATAGTTCTTTCGGCTAAGGCTACATCTTCGTCTGAAGATTCTAACGACTTCGACATAGAATGGTTGCCCACTGTAGATGGGAAGGCTATAAATAGAGATGATATTTCTAAAATATTTAATGGCAATAGTTCCGTTCAGATTATTCCAGATTATGGTATAATTAGCATTTCAAACAAAGATTCAACCTTTGTAAAAAATGTAGAACGTGCTAGAAGTTATGGCTTTTCTGACGGAAAAATTCCAAAGTATATGCTCCTTGCTATTGCCGATTTTGGTGAAAATTTAATGCTTTCTGATGATCTACAAGGATGGGTAGATACTTTGCTTGAAAAAGATATAGAAGCAGATTTTTCTTCAATGGAATTTTTGCGTAACTATCAAAAGAAAGCTATACTTTGGGCTGTAAACCTCTTTAAACATGGTTGCAATGCTATGATTGCCGATGAAATGGGGCTGGGTAAAACTATTCAGACTTTGGGTATTTTCAATTTGCTATGTATGCAAAATGATGAACCCAAGAAATTCTTGGTAGTTTGTCCTGCATCAGTAATTCCAGTTTGGGTTGCAGAAGCACATAAATTTTTTCCAAAATTTAAAACTCAAATTTTGACATCCAAAACAAAGTCAATTAATGGCGATATTCTAATATCGAGCTATACACAGCTAAGACGCAATAAAGCTACTATTGATAACGAAGTATTTGAAGTTGCCGTTTTAGACGAAGCTCAATTTATAAAAAACCCCGATTCTAAAACAACTGTTTCTTGTTCAGCAATCAAAGCTAAATATAAATTGGCACTAACTGGTACGCCCGTTGAAAATAGACTTTTAGATATGTGGACTTCTTTTCGCTGGTTAATGCCAGGATTGATGGGAAGTAGAAAACGTTTTGAGGAAATAGCTCAAAATTCTAGCGATTCTATAAAGTTAATTAGAAAACAAATTTCTCCGTTTATTTTGCGTAGATTAAAATCTGAAGTTGCACGCGAATTGCCCGAAAAGATTTATATCGATTTGTTGTGTCCGATGTCGGATTTTCAGAAATCGGAGTATAGTGCGTTGCTAGAACGAACTCGCGAAGAATTAGAAGATACGAAAGAAGATGAAACTATGCGTCGCTTTACAGTGCTTTCTCTTCTTACCCGTTTGCGTCAGGCTTGTTGCGATTCTCGTTTGTTGCCTTGGGTCGAAAATAGTGAAACAGCCGAAGTTGGCGGTAAAATCACAGTTCTTTCTGATAGAGTTCACGAGTTACTTTTGAGTGGTAAAAAGGTTTTGATATTTAGCCAGTTTACAAAATTTTTGTCACTGATTGAAGAAAATTTGATTAAATTTGTAGAACCTGAGAAAATCTTTCGATTAACAGGCAGTACTCGCGACCGCTCAAAACCCGTAGAGATGTTTCAGAATGCCAAAGAAGGAGTTGTTATGTTGGTAAGTCTTCGTGCTGGAGGTACTGGTATAACTCTTACAAATGCTGACTATGTATTCTTAGCTGATCCGTGGTGGAATCCAGCAGTCGAAGATCAAGCTATTGATAGAGTTCATCGCATTGGTCGTAGAGGCGATGTGTTTGTGTATAGGTTGGTATCGCAAAATACGGTTGAAGATCGCGTTCGTCAACTTCAAGAACAGAAAAAAGGTGTGTTTAATCAACTTTTGGGAGATCTTAAAGACGTATCTAATAAAGGTAAATTTATCGAAACTATTAAAGATATTCTCGCAAAAGATTAGTTTTTTGTAAAAAATACATACTTTTTGCCATAAAAATCAGCAAAAAGTGAGAAAAATGTTGATTGATTTTTTTTTGTTGGCAATATATTTCGTGTTTTGATTTTTATCATGAATAGATTATCATCTTGGGCAAATAACATTTCAGAATCTCCAACGCTTATAGTAGATGCGAAAGCTAAAAAACTAAAAGCTGAGGGCAAAGACGTATGCGGTTTTGGTGCAGGAGAACCAGATTTCGACACTCCGGATTTTATCAAGCGTGCTTGTAAAGAAGCTATTGATGCTGGAAAAACAAAATACATAGCAGCTTCAGGCTTGCCAGAATTGCGTGAGGCTTTGGCTGATATGTATACAACTCGCAAGGGAATTAAAAATTTAAAAGCATCGAATATCGTAGTAAGTCCTGGTGGTAAATATAGCTGTTATTTGGCTATTATGGCAGTAGTAAGTCCTGGAGATGAAGTTATTATTCCAGCTCCATATTGGGTAAGTTATCCTGAAATGGTAAAGCTTGCTGGTGGTAAACCTGTAATAGTGAAAGCTAGCGATGATACCGATTTTAAAGTTAGTGTAGAACAGCTTAAAGCTGCATGCACAGAAAAAACAAAGCTCATAATTATAAATTCGCCTTCTAATCCAACAGGCTCGGTATATTCAAAAGAAGAGCTTGAAGAAATAATGAAGTTTGTTGTTGAAAAGAATTTGTTGGTTATGAGCGATGAAATATACTCGTTTTTAACTTACGATGGCTTTACATCATGCAGTCCAGCATCAATTTCAGATGATGCTTGGCAACACACAATAGTTGTATCGGGCTTTAGTAAAGCTTATTCTATGACAGGTTGGCGCTTGGGTACATTGACAGCACCTGATGATATCGCTAAAGCAGTTTCAAACCTACAAAGTCAGACAACTAGCAATGCAACAAGTTTTGCTCAGTTTGGAGCATTGGCAGCATTGAAAAATCCAGTAGAAGCCAAAGAGGCTTTAGATTCAATGCTCAAAGTCTTTGACAAACGTCGTTTGATGTTATGGGAAGGTCTAAATAACATAAACGGAATTACTTGCCGTAGAGCTAAAGGTGCGTTCTATTTATTCCCAAATATTTCTAAATTTGGAATGTCTAGTACCGATTTTTGTGCAAAGCTTTTGGAAGAAGAATTAGTTGCTATCGTTCCAGGTGTAGCATTTGGTGCTGATGAAAATATCCGCTTTAGTTATGCTGTTGCGGATTCTACTATTGAAAAGGGGCTTGAACGTATGGCACGCTTCTGTTCAAAATTATAATGAGTGATATTTTTCAGAGACTTCGCGATGGAGTTGTTTGCGAAAGTTTAGAGCAGACATACTCTTTAGCTAAAGAATTTGCAAGCGTAATCAGTGATGATTGCGCTTTGGCACTTTCTGGGGATTTGGGTACTGGAAAAACTGCATTCGTCAAAGGTTTGGCAATAGGCTTGGGAGTTAAACAAACCGTTAAAAGTCCGTCATTTAATATCTGTTGCGTCTATAATATAACAGATGGCAAAAAATTAGTGCATATTGATGCTTATCGATTTAATGATGGTTCGCAGTTTGAAGATTTGTTGATTGATGAAATCGCACCTGAACCTCGTGTTATATGCGTAGAATGGGCTGAAATTGTAAAAGACTATTTTCAACCAGACTATTGGTTGTATTTTGATATTGTAAACAATAAACACACTATAAAACTTGTATAAGCATTATTTGCGTGCATCAAGTTCGCTCCATCGTTCAAACAATTGTTCGTCTTCCGCTTCAATTTCTGCCAGTCTTGCTTCTAAGTCGGCAATAAGATTAGGATTATTTATTATAAATTCAGAAGATTGCAGTTTTTCAGAAATCTCTTTTTGTTCTATTTCGTGTTGTGCTATAATCTGAGGTATATTATTAAGTTCTTCTCGTTCCTTGTTCGATAACTTTTGACGTACAACTTTTTGTTTTTGTTGAACAAGAGCTGATGCACTTTTTAATTGTTGTTGATTGCGTTTACAATGAGTATTCCATTCGTCGTATCCACCAACAATTTCAGAAATTTCTCCGTTTTGTTCAAAACCAAAAACAGCGGTAACTATATTATTTAGAAAAGCTCTATCGTGCGATACAAGCAATATTGTTCCTTTGAAAGAAACAAGTGTTGCTTCAAGAACCTCAATAGTTTCCATATCTAAATCGTTAGTAGGTTCGTCTAATACTATTACGTTTGCAGGCGATGAAAAAAGTTTTGCGAGCATCAAACGATTGCGTTCGCCTCCAGAGAGCAGGGCAATTTCGCCTCTAATTTGTTCTGGGGTAAATAGAAAGTTTTGCAGGTACCCTTGCACATTTTGTTTTTGTCCATTTATAAAGACAAAGTCTCCGCCTCCACCAATGAAATCGAATGGAGTTTGCTTTGGATTTAGTTTGTCACGTAGTTGGTCAAAATAAGCAATCTGTAAATTTGTACCATATTTAATATTGCCTGATGCAAGCTTTAATTTGCCTAAAAGAGCGTTCAATAAAGTTGTTTTTCCGGCTCCATTTTTTCCGATAACACCTATTTTATCGCCGGAATATATTACAGTTGAAAAATTATTGATTATATTTTTTTGTCCGTAACTAACAGATATATTTTCTGCCGTCATTACTTTCTGCCCTGTACGTTCAGCTTCTTGCAAGTTTATACCAACGCTACCTGCTTTATCTCTACGTGCGGCACGTATTTGGCGTAGACGCATAAGTTCTTTTACTCTACCTTCATTGCGTGTGCGTCTAGCTTTTACTCCCTGACGTAACCATGCCTCTTCTTTGGCTAATTTTTTGTCGAAAGTTGCATCGCGTTTATCCCACGCTTCTAAAAGTTCATCTCGTTTGCGTAGAAAGTCTTTAAATCCGCAATCAAACATAATAAGTTGACCTCTATCTATACCGACAACTCTATTTGCAAGATTTTCTAAGAAAGTTCTATCGTGCGAAACAAACGCCAGAGTCTTGCCACAAGATTTTAAGAATTTTTCTAGCCACAATACAGAATCTATATCTAAGTGATTAGTAGGTTCATCTAGAAGTAAAATATCTGGATTGCTGGCAAGTTCACGCCCTAATAAAACGCGTCGTTTCAGTCCTGCTGATAAGTCTTGTGTTAGCGCATCGGCATTTAATTCAAGACGGTCTGCAATCTCATTTATTTTAGCTTCGATAGCATAGCCTCCTTCATCATTTGCAAAATGCAGAAGTTTGTCTAACTCGCTATGTTCTGTGTTTGAAAGATTATCTATATTTGCCATTAAAGCACGGTACCTAGAAATTTTCTTACCGTTTTCGCCCATTCCATTGGCAATTATCTCAAAAACATTTCCATGTAAATTTATAGGAACTTCCTGCTGAAGATATGCAGCTTTTATGCCATTTACAAACTCAATTAGCCCAGAATCTTGTTTGATAATTCCCGCCATCAATTTAAGTAGTGATGTTTTTCCGCAACCATTTCTACCAACAATAGCAAGCCTATCGCCCTCTGATAGTGCGATATCGGCTTTATCTAATAATATATGCGTGTCATAACGCAGAGAGACTTGGCTAAACGAAATTAAACTCATAAATAGGAAATCATTATTGCATATAATATTAAAAGGTCGAGTTTTTTTGAGGTTTTTTATTTAAAGAAATTTCTCAATGATTTTCCGGTAGTAGCTTTAAACGCCTTTGATAACGATGATACATTTGAGTATCCAACTTTTTTTGCTATTTTTGCATAGTTTTTTTCGCCATTTTCTAATAGTTTGATAGTAGTTTTCATTCTTATATTTTGTACTAGTTTAGAGAATGTCATTCCAAACGATTGCGTACATATTTTATCGAAACAGTTTGGTGGACAGTTGAAATATTTTGCAACTTCAACTCTATTCCAATTTTTGTCTGGATTTCTTTTGATTTTCTCAATGTATATATCTAATGAATGAGGTGTTAAGCGTTCTTGTTTTTTCCCAAAATTGCGTTTTAGTATTTCTATGACAATTTCTATAATATTTTTTAGCATATTAATCGAACGCATAGGAGAGTAAACTTCTTCTAGATACATATATAACATATTGGTAATGCTGGTAAAAAAGTTAGGAGTAAGTATTGATGTTTTTTTGCCAAAGTCCCATACATTTGTATTTTTTATATGAAGCCAAAAGACCGTAGCTTTACCAGTCTTTACAGACTCATCGCAAGTGCATCCAGCTGGTACTAGAAGAATATTTCCACGCAAAAGTGATTTATTAATTGAATTGCTTTTTAAAGAAATTTTACCGTCTAATACAAATAGTAAAACATGATAATCTTTCTTTTGCCTACTGTGATAATATCCAGTAGGGTGAACTGTGTGTCCTGCATTTATTATAGAGTGTTCGCCTAATAAATCGTATGGTAAGGGAGTTGGTGCAACAATGTTGTTATTAGAATCTATAAATTCCTTAGGCATTCCTTTTGTTGGTGCAGACAAATAATGTTGTACGCCACCTTCAGCCCAAAATTGAGCCATTTCATTATTGTTTATGTGCCAAAGATATTTTATTTTCTTACTCATTGTTATTTTATCAATTTATTTTACAGAGAATATTTATATATTTTACATATAAGTTACAAGGTTTATTTTTACATAAAAGGTCTAATTTTACGATTGTCAAAAATCTTATCAAAAGGTAAAATAGTTTAATATATGAATGATGTGCAAAAAAATATAACCTTATCAGAGAATACTAATAAGTTTTATAAATGGGAAGTATTGGGCTTGTTATGGTTTGCATTTTTTATTAATCAAGCCGATAGACAAATTTACAATACATTATTAGGTCCAATTTCGGAATCTTTAAATTTGACCACTGCCGATGCTGGTTTAATATCAACGCTCTTTAGCTTAGTCTTTGCAACTTTAGGACCCATATCAGGTGTATTGGCTGATAGATATAGTAAAAAATGGATAGTTGTTGGTAGCATAATTCTTTGGAGTGTTGCAACAATTATATCTGGTTCTTGTGCAGGGCTCATAGGATTTATCGTTTTTAGAAGTATTGCAACAGGTGCAGGCGAAGCGTTTTTTGCGCCTGCAAATTATGCAACTATTGCAGAATATCATGATAATAAAACTCGAGCAAGAGCGATGAGTATTCATCAAACATCGTATTATTTTGGTGTTATTGTAAGTGGTGCATTAGCTGGATGGATTGCTGATATATGGGGTTGGCGAAGTGCATTTTATGTTTTTGGTTCGATTGGCGTTTTCTTTGGGCTTTATATGATATGGCGTTTGAAGGATAAACCCAAAGACATATCAGAACTTTCAACTAAAGTTGAACGTCCATCTTTTTGGGAATCATTAAAAATGCTTTTTAAAGTAAAGACCGCTCTATGTATGACATTGTCTTTTGCAAGCTTGATATTTGTTTTGCAAGGATATTTGACATGGTCGACAATGTATCTACAAGAGAAATTTCCTAGTATGAGTTTGGCTGAAGCAGGTTTTAGTGCAATGTTCTATACTCACGTTTTTGCCTTTATTGGAGTTCTTGTTGCTGGATGGCTTTCTGATTTTCTTGCAAGAAAAAAGGCACAATACATAATTTTATTACAGAGTATAGGTTTATTGCTTGCCTCGCCATTTATAGTATTGATGGGAATGTCGTCAACTATGACAATAGTTTATATAGGTTTTGCAGGTTTTGGATTTTTCAGAGCATTTTTTGATGCAAATACTTATTCAGTTTTATATGATGTAATTCCGCAAAAGTATCATGCTTCGGCTGCCGGAGTTATGTTGTCGTTGGGCTTTAGTATCGGTTCATTTTCTCCTTGGATTTTAGGTAAATTAGAGCCTTTGTTGGGGCTATCTAATGGACT
>JAGAOA010000179.1 GCA_017623955.1 Opitutales bacterium | reverse complement strand
TCACCCAGCAGCGGGCTTCAATGCTTCAGATAGACGTCCATGTAAACAGACTCGCAGAACGTTTTCGTATAATATTCCATTTTCAATCTTGTGTTCTAAGGATTTTGACAACTTGATGATGGCAGGACGCAACGTAAGTTGTTCGCATGTGGCGTTTACTTCTACTCGTGTTATGGCAACTTGTGCTGTAATGGGGCAAGCAGTCGGCACTGCTGCGGCAATGGGAATTGCTAAAAATGTTACACCATCGCAAATTGCAGACGATAAAAAAATGATATATCAACTTCAGCAAAATCTTTTGCGTGATGACCAAACTATTTTGGGCGTAAAAAATACTGATATGAAAGATATTGCCCCTCGTGCAAAAATAACAGCGTCGTCAACATCAGGAGAGTCTGTTCCTGCTAATGTCGTATCGGGGTTTGATGTAGATAGTGTTAAGTCTTTGGCTAATTCGTGGCAGGCAGAAATTACAACTAAGCCAGTAATAAAATTTGAATGGGAAAGTCCGCAAAGCGTATCGCAAGTACGTATAAAGTGTTTTACTGGAGCGTATCGATACACTATGACTGAAGAAACAACAGTGTGCAAGCAAATGAAACACAATATGCCCGATGGAATTCCTCCTGAAATGATATGCGATTTCGATGTAATTGGCGTTATGCCCAACGGGAAAGATAAATTATTAAAGTCGGTTCGTGGAAATGTGGGGCGTTTGTGTGTGTGTAAGTTTTCTAAGGAGTTAGTAAAGGCTACACGCGTAAGATTCTTATCTACTTATGGAAGCGAATTTGTACAAATTCAAGAAGTCCGTATAGAAGCTTAGGTAACATTGTAATGGTATGAATAAAATCATTATTAAATTCTTTGTTTTTTTGAGCTTGCTTACATTCGTTTATAATGTTCAAGCAAAAAATAATTTTCAAAAAGCTTTTGCCGAAAACGATACGCAAATTCCAGCTCCACTAAAACAGGCAAAGTGGATATCGCTTGCGGGCGATGGTGGTTTATTTGATACAACAAATGTATTTACTCTATATAGAAAAAAAGTCGATTTGAAAAATCGACCCAAGCGAGCTATCGCATACATAACTGCTGACCAATCGTATGTTCTTTACGTTAATGGAGAACTCGTTTCTAGAGGTCCAGCAAGAGGATTCAACGTTCATGGCCTTATGATGAGGTAGATGTTTCAAAGTATTTGAAGGCTGGTGAAAATATTTTTGCAATACGCCATTACAGCGGAAATCGACATACGTTTTCGTATTTAAGTCAAGGGTTTTCTGGCGTGCTTTTTGCATTTGATATAGACGGAAAAATAACGGCTTCAGATAGAAGTGTAAAATGCTTAATTCAACAATCGTGCGACAGAGATACTGTGCCTGTGAGCGTTCAGTTGAATAATCGTGAGCATATAGATTTGCGAAAAGAGCCAATAGGTTGGAAATATGCAAATTTTGATGATTCAAAATGGTTAAATCCAGTTACCCTTCGCAAGTACAACGTTATGCCATTTTATACGTTGGAGCCAAGAGCAATTCCAATGCTTGAATTTAAAATGTTACCTGAGCCCAAATTGATAGCAGAAGGCAAAGGTAAAGCATCGACAATGCAAGAACGTATTCGCAATAATTGGGATCTGATAGGTTCTGAAGAATCAAAGCATATTCCAATTCAAAAACAGATGCCAGTTGAGGTAAAAGCTAGTGAAAAAAATGAATACGTATCTTACGTTTTGGATTTTGGAAAAATTGTTGTGGGATCGCCTATTATTGAAGTTGAAGGAGCGAAGGGCGGAGAAATTATAGATGCATTTTTAGATGAACAAATTGATTCATCGTTCAAGCCAAAGAGTAATTTCAAAGGAAGTAGTCATCCCGCTTTTGGTTTCAGAGCTATATGTTGCAAAGGTGATTTTACGCATGAATTTTATAATTACTATGCCTTTAGATATGCTATTATCAGAGTTCGCAACAATTCTGCTGATATGAAATTAAATCTCAAAGTTAGGTGGACTGCTTATCCAATGCAAGTAAAGGGTGTTTTTAAAACATCAGATGAATTGGCTAACAAAATTTGGCAAGCTAGTGCGTATACTCAACGAATTTGTACCCTTGACGCGTATGTAGATACTCCTTGGCGAGAACAAGCTCAGTGGTGGGGCGATGCTCGTGTTCAGGCATGGAATACATTTTTCCTTTCAGGTGATACTCGTGTTTTTGAGCGAGGCATACGCATAATATCAATGCAAACTACTCCGAATGGGTTAACTTACGGACACGCTCCAACAATGGCTCATGGTTGCATTTTACCTGATTTTTCATTGGTGTGGATTGCCACATTATGGGACCATTATTGGCAAACTGGTTCGAACAAGATGTTTGTAAAACATAAAGATGTTGTCGATGGAATAATAAATTACTTTGAAAATACAACGGATGAAAAAA
This sequence comes from Opitutales bacterium, assembly GCA_017623955.1. The sequence goes on along the minus strand of JAGAOA010000179.1, from coordinate 1,192 downwards.
CAGGTTTGCCAAAATATGATGATAGATATTGGTTGTTTTTAGATTGGACAAAAATCCAAAAACAAGGTCAACCAGGGTTGTTGTCGATGTGGTATTTGTATGTTCTTGAACGGCTCAGTGTAATGTGTCAGGAAACAGGTTTAACTCAAGATGCCTCAATTTACAAATGCAAGGCTGACAAGCTAAAAAAAGCAATTCAAACGCATCTTCTCGATAAATCTGACGGACTTCTTTGTGATGGTATTTTGCCAAATGGCAAGCGTTCGTCTGAAAAAAGCATTCAAATGCAAACCTTTGCTAGAATTACAGATATTGACGGCTTCAATTACAAAAAAGCAAAAGAAGAGATTATTTTACCATACTTGCGAGGTCAAAAAGATTTCCAATCGGCTCCAAGCTCATATTGGGTCGTTTATGTATTAAAGCAAATGCACGAAGATGGTTACTCTAAAGATGTGTTCAACTTTATAATGAAACGTTGGAAAGAAATGGCTGAGTGGGGATCAACGTTTGAAAACTATGCGGGAAATCAATCGCGTTCACATGCATGGAGTGCTCATCCCACATTCTTATTGCCTCAGATATTAGGCGGAATAACTCAAAAATCTGCTGGTTGGAAGCATTTTGAAGTACGCCCTAACAAATTTGTAGAAGAGGCAGAAATAGTCTATCCTACTCCACGTGGTGACATTACAGTGTCGTGGAAGAAAGATGTTGATGGTTCTTTGATAAACTCAATAAAAACACCAAGTAGATAAAAAGTATGAAATATATAATATCTGTATTAATAGCTATGGGGGTTTTGTTTACAAGCGGTTGTAAACAGACTCAGTGCGTAAAACAAATAGATTCATCAATGTATTCCAATGCTAAGTTGGTTTATAATTATATTGATGGAAAGTCGCAGACAAAAGAATATAAAATGCTCGCTCAGCCAGATGGGGCATGGCGTGTACGTTTATCTAAAGAAGAACTCAATTCTGTAAAAGGATTGAAATCTATCGATGTTCTTTTGCCTGCAAGTTATGCGAAAAAGGGCGAAGATGGATACTTCATCAATACGCTTAGTATGATGGGTACTTATCGTTTAGACAACGCTTCGTATTCATCAAATGTTCGTAATCACGTGGCATTCTTTGGTATGAAAAACCCAAGAGCTACATGGGTGACAATTATCAAGGGCTTGCCTTTG
>JAGAOA010000178.1 GCA_017623955.1 Opitutales bacterium | reverse complement strand
TTAGCAGAATATGTACGCAGTTGAGATTGTTTTAGATACAACTCTTCCATGTACAGACGCAAGTTTTTATCAAACTTTGAGTCTATAAATAAAATTCCATTTTGATAAATTATAGCACGAATAGTTTTGTCTTCAGTTTCATAAGTATATCCGAATGCAGTTCCATCTTGAAGTGGAATTGATGTAGTTATTTGAATTGATTTATCGTATCTAATAGGAGCTACATTCCCAAATTCAATATCTGGCATTAAGAATTCTACCATAGACATTTTTCCAGATGTTGGATCGTAAAATGTTTGAGTTGTCCATTTAAATAACTTTGTTGGAAATACGTTTATTTTTGCAGGGGCATTTTGTCTTACTTTTTTACTTTTCGCTGTTTTTGCAGCTTTCTGTTTTGTTTGTTTTGCAACATAATTGCGATATTTTTCGTTAGCTTTTCTATTTTCTATTGTAAGTAAGTCCGATATTAGAGTAGTTTTGAAGTGCCCATCTTTTAAAACATCTTCTGGAACTTCAACATAAACAAAGCGACGCGAAGACTGTGGTAGTATATCGCGCAATGTTTTATTTTCATCAAAAGTTTTATTAGATATAGATTTATTTTTATGTTCGAAATTCCATTGTCTTATAACTGGAGAGAAATCGACTGGTTGCCACTTGCCATTTGATGATTTTGATGCAACTACTTTCATTAGTTCTTCAATTTCTTCTACTGTCATTGGGTCGGTATGACGGCGATAAAATTCCATTACCGACTTTCCTTGATAGAAAACTAAATGTAATTCCCATCCATACAATTCATGTTGTGTTATAGTATCGCCTTGAGCTGTAGTCCCATCGTTATCTTTTTTGAATAAGAAGAAATTTTCAGTGCCATCTGGGAACATCATCATCTTATACTTGTACGGCAACTCAAGTGCTTCACGCAAACGATCTTCTTTTGAATTATACACATAAGCATGTTGTGTTTTAGCAAACATGCGGTCGGCTATTTCTTGCTTAGTTTCGCCTATTCTAGCGAATGCAGTTGGTAATGTTAACAGCAAAGCATACATCAAGATAAATAAATTAGTTTTCATAATTACAATTAAATAGATTGAACACAGTTTTTCAATGTTTTTATAAAAAAACACGCATTATATATTACAATGCGTGTTCTTCTTTAAGGCGTATTGTGCAATATTAACCGCCTGTGAGCTTTTGGATAATCTGAATAATTGGCAAGAACAAGGCGATAACAATTGTACCAACAACTACCGCCAAGAATACAATCATGATAGGTTCAATAACTGATGTTATAGCGCCTACCGAATTATCTACTTCTTCGTCGTAGTTATCTGCAATACGAGTCAACATTTCAGAGAGCTGACCAGTTTCTTCGCCAACTTCCACCATACTTGTAACCATTGTTGGGAATATATTTTGTTGATCGAGTGGGGCTCCTAACGGTTCACCATCTCGTACGCGGTCGTGAACTCTTCCGAGTGCATCAGATATGATTGAATTTTTAAGAGTTCCGCGTGTAATTGTAAGTGCTTCCAAAATTGGTACGCCCGAAGCGAGCAATGTACCGAATGTTCTTGTAAAGCGTGCAACTGTTGATTTCATTACCATATCGCCAATCTTTGGGGTTTTGAGTGCGAGAGTATCCCAAGTTTTGATTCCGATTTTAGTTTTGAAAAACAACTTCAATGCTACTACAGTACCTACAACAATAGCGATAGTTGCGATATAATTTACACGCATGAAGTCTGATATATTGATAATCATTTGTGTAAGCCCTGGCATTGGAGCTCCATTGAGCATATCTGCAAAAATCTTTTGGAATTGAGGAATAACGAAAATCATTAAGATTGCCACAATAGCTATTGCCACTGTCATAATAACTAATGGATAAACCATTGCACTCTTAACTTTATTTGTAGTCTTCAATGCTTTTTCTTGGAATGTTGATAGACGATCGAGAACAACATCTAACACGCCTCCAGCTTCCCCAGCACGAGCCATATTAATATAAAGCTTGTCGAAAATCTTTGGATGTTGTGCTAATCCATCAGAGAACTTATTACCTGTGCGAACGCTATCAGAAATGTCTTCAATAACGCCTTTAAAATATGGATTTTTTTCCTGACGACCTATAACTTCAAGCGAACGCAACAATGGCAATCCAGCTTTCAAAAGGGTAGCTAATTGACGTGAAAACACTGTTACGTTTTCGTTTGTAACACCTGTACCAAACAATGGCTTGGGGCGTTTTTTCGAAGCAGCCGATGCTTTGCGTTCAGTTACTACTACTTCGGATATTTTCGACACTGTCAAACCTTGAGCCGCCAAATCTTTTCTTGCACGGCTTTCGCTTGTAGAGTCTATTGTTCCTTCTAATTGATGTCCTTCCTTATCGGAGGCTATATATTTGAACTTTGCCATAATTTCCTTTACGAGATGAGATATGTATATTAAGTGTATTTCAAAACTTCGTCAACAGTTGTTGCGCCATCGAATATTGCGCGCAAGCCGTCATCGCGGAGCGTACGCATACCTAATTCAATAGCTTTCTGTTTCAAGACCATAGTTGGAGCTCTAGCTGTAATGAGGTCTCTTAAGTGATCGTTTACCAAAAGTAATTCAAACAATCCTTGACGACCACGATAACCTGAACCTCCGCAATCAGAGCAACCTTTACCAAAGTAGAACTTCTTATCCGCAATTTCTATTGGATCTACTCCGAGTTTATCAATAGTTTCTTGATCTGGTTCAAAAGCTGTTCTGCACGTTGGACAAATTCTACGCACCAATCGTTGCCCCAAAACACCCTCCAATGATGCTGCGATGAGGTACGGTTCCAAGCCCATATCCATCAAACGTGTTACTGCACCTGGAGAGTCGTTTGTATGAAGTGTAGCCAATACAACGTGACCTGTTAATGACGCTTGAACTGCAATCTGCGCAGTTTCAAGGTCACGAATTTCTCCAACCATTATCTTATCGGGGTCTTGACGCAAGAATGCACGCAAGCATCGGGCGAAGTCTAAGCCCACTTGGTGATTAATCTGAACCTGCATAATTCCGTCGATTTCATATTCAACAGGGTCTTCCGATGTTAGAATTTTCACATCTACTGTATTTACTTCGCGAAGAGCCGAGTACAATGTAGTTGTTTTACCAGAGCCAGTAGGACCTGTTACGATAAATATGCCGTTAGGCATCTTTACTAAGCGACGGATGTTTTCCATTATTTCTTCCGACATCGATAATTTTTCGAGGTCAAGATTTACCACACCTTTGTCGAGAACACGAAGTACCACCGATTCTCCAAATTGCGTTGGCAACGTAGACACACGCAAGTCTACTGGACGTCCAGAAATGGTAATTTTAATTCTACCGTCTTGAGGTATACGATTTTCTGCAATATTTAAGTTTGCCAAAACTTTGATACGCGAAATTACTGGTAAAGCCAAACTTTTTGGAGGTGGAGCCATTTCGTACAATGCTCCGTCTATACGATAACGAATACGGAATTGATCTTCAAATGGTTCAAAGTGAATGTCAGATGCTTTATCTCTAACAGCTTGTTGCAATATTAGATTTACAAATCTGATAATAGGAGTTTCGTTTGCTTTTGAGGCACCGCCATCTTCTGCAAGATCATCTTCACTAATTTCAGATAGGATGTCATCAATGCTCAAGTTATCTTCGCCGTAACTTTGAACTATGAGCGAATCAACTTTATCTGGATCCATCACAACTAGCGATACATCTTTGTTCAATGAGAACGTTAAATCGTCAATAATTGCATTATTAAATGGATCTTTTGCAATGAGTGTTATGGTTGTATCGTCAAATCTGATAGGAACAACGCCATACGTTCTAGCCATATTGGCGCGCAGTTGTTTTATTGCCTCTTCTGGAATATCTGCTGGTGGAATTGCCATATACTCATATTGCAAGTCCTTAGCTATTGCCTTTAGCATTGTTTCTTTGTCGACTAATCCAGAATCTAGAATTACATCGGCGAGCGGTTTACCCGTATTTACGTGTGTTTCATCGAACTCTTCAAGTTGAGGTTTTGTAAGCAACCCACTTGATAACATTATATCGAAAATTGCATTATTATGGTCTTCAAACATAGAAAAACTCCTTACGCTTCATTCATTGTGACCTTTAGAACTTCATCGGCAGTAGTCAAGCCGTTAGCAACTTTTCTTACGCCGTCTTCTCGCATAATTCGCATACCAAGCTCGCGAGCTTTTGCACGCAACTCAACTAGAGTTCTACCTTCGTAAATCATTTGTTGCATTTCTTCGTTTACTATAAATATTTCAAAGATGCCCATTCGACCCTTGTAACCAATTCCGTTACATTTTGGACAACCAACACCATGCATAAAGTTCATACCTTGAGCTTCTATTTCATTTATTCCGATAGCTTGCAATACACGTGAATCGGGCTGATATGCTTCTTTACACGATGCACAATTTTTGCGAACTAGACGTTGAGCTAATGCTGCTCTCAAAGATGCCGATACCAAGAATGGTTTAACGCCGATATCAACTAAACGAGTAACCGCACTTGGTGCGTCATTAGTGTGCAATGTACTAAATACCATGTGACCTGTTAGCGATGCATTAATTGCAATTTCTGCAGTTTCTAGGTCGCGAATTTCCCCAATCATAATGATATTTGGAGCTTGACGCAACATTGAACGCAATGCAGCTGCAAAAGTCATACCAACTTCTCTACGCACCTGAACCTGATTTATACCAGTCATTTGATATTCAACAGGGTCTTCTACTGTAATAATTTTTCTATCAGGGTAGTTGAGGAAGTTCAACGCTGAATAAAGAGTTGTTGACTTACCAGAACCAGTAGGACCAGTTACAAGGAATATACCATCTGCCATTCCAACGACACGTTCAAACGTTGCTTGGTCGTCAGAGAAGAAGCCCAACTCAGGTAGTCCCAAACGCAATCCTTCTTTATCGAGAATACGCATAACAATACTTTCGCCATATACTGTGGGCAAGCTTGATACACGTAAGTCGATGTCTTTTTCATTGTATGTAATCTGAATACGACCATCTAGAGGAACGCGTTTTTCTGCAATCGACATATCTGCCATAAGTTTTAGACGTGATATGATAGATGGTTGCAAACGCTTAGGTGGATTTTCAACTTCAACAAGAACACCGTCAATACGATAACGTACACGGAAGCGTTTTTCCAATGGTTCTAAGTGAATGTCAGATGCTCTACGTTTAACAGCTTCAGTAATAAGCGATTGCACATACTTAATAATTGGTGCTTCTTCT
>JAGAOA010000177.1 GCA_017623955.1 Opitutales bacterium | reverse complement strand
TTAAAACAAATTCTTACAATTGCTATTGTAACAAAAGCAAAGAAGAAATTGCTTAAGCAAGTTTGAAACTTTTAGAGTTTGGAGGTCGTCCAATGTTTTATGGTGGTATACTCTCAAAAAAAGTAGATTATAAAATCTTAAAAGAAGCTTACGATGAATACGAAAAACGCAAGCACTTGCAGTACGAGTTTATGGAGTATCATGGGAAACTTGCCGATAACGTTTTTGTGACCAAATTTTCAGATGGTAGCGAAATAATAACAAACTATGCTGATAAACCATATTCGTATAAAAATTGTATCATAGCTCCAATGGACTATCAGTTAATTAAATCTAAAAAATAAGAAACTAATATGAAAAAATTAGTAAAAAATATATTATTTACTTCTGCTCTACTCTTTGTGTCACAAGCTTTTTGTGCCGTTGATGAAGTCTTAGTAGAACGTCACTATGATGATGGTAAAGTAGGCAGAGAAACCGTAAAATTACAGAAACTCGATAAAAATACTTATCGACTTCATATTCCTGTTAATAAATTTTCTACTAGAAAACACTGGATAAAATGGGAAGATATTGATCATATAGACATTAAACATTCAGAAGCGGTTGCAAATACTGGCGATGACGGTTATTGGGTTCTTGCAGATGGCAGACTTGGTTCATTTAAAGCGGAATCTGGAATTCTTGAAGAGCGTCGTCATCCAATGCCATTGTTTGGTTTTAAACGTGGCGAACAAGCTTTTGTTGGTATTGTAAAAGGTCTAAAATATGAATTCTCGGTGATAGTTGATGTCAAAGATTCAAAATATCAAATGTTCCCACGTTTCAAGATTAGAGATTTGCACACAAAACCTTATGAAGACATAATTATAGACTTCTCATTCTTCAAAGGTAAAAAAGCTCATTACTCTTCAATGGCTCGCGAATATCGCAAATATCAGCTTGAACGCGGGGAAGTAAAGCCTTTGAAAGACCGCATTGTGGGAAATCCCGTTTTAAGACAGACTATTGATAGTATGTTTATGAAGTTCTGCACGGCATGGTATATGCGTGATAGCGATTTGAAATCTAATCGCGGTGACCACTGGAAACCTGAAGATGATCCTGCTCTTTCTACATTCTGCACTTTCGAAGAATTTAAAGACGTGATGAAGAAGATCAAGGCTCTAGGTATTGACAAACTCGATATCTGCCTAACAAACTGGAATCTTCGTGCAAATGGTAGAAATCCTACGGGATACTTGGCAGAACCAGAACTCGGAGGAAATGCAAAGTTGAAAGAAGTAACAGATTTGGCAAAAGAATTGGGATTTCAAATTGCACCTCATATCCTTCATACAGAGTACTACACAATATCAGATGAATTTAACGCTAACGACATAGCAGTCGATCACAAGGGAAAACATAAAGGATATGCTGGTATGGGAGGAAAAGGCTTCAACCCATGTTTCAAACAAGTATATCACAAATATGTTTTGCCATCATACGATATTATGGCAAATCTCGGCTTCAATTTGATGCATATCGACGTAACTTCGGCTATAGTGCCTTACGATTGTCATCATATTGAACACTTCTGCACGCGTCAAGAAACAGCAGAATATATGAATAGCGTTGGGATGCTATCCGATACATTCTTTAATGTTTGGAGCTCTGAATGCGGTATGGATCAAGTTGCAAATACAATGGACTATGCTCTCTATATTAGTGGGTATCCGCATTACTTAGGCAGAAAACACTTTTTAATGGATACAATGGTACCAATTTGGCAAATAGCATATCATGGTATTATTTTGAGCAATCCATTTATATATACAATCGACTACAACTGCCATTGGCAAAAAAGTAAGGCCCGAATTGCTGAATGTCGCTTAAAGATGGTTGAGTTCGGGGGGCGTCCAACTTATTATTGGGCTATTAATAAAAATTGCGATTTTAGTGTTCTGAAAGAAGCTTACGATGAATACGAAAAACGCAAACACTTACAATATGAGTTTATGGAATATCATGGAAAGCTTGCAGACAATGTGTTTATTACAAGATATTCCAATAAAACAAGAATTGTATGCAATTATGGTAAGGAACCTTACACATATAAAGGTATAGAAGTAAAACCAATGGATTATATAATCTATACACCTAATAAATAAACAAAACTCGTCTGCATTAAACGGCAATGTATTTACATTGTCGTTTTTTTTATAAACAAGAGATTAGTTCATAAAAAATTCTTGACATAGGATATAGGGGTATATGCTATATAAAGCAATATGAAAGCAAAACATCGTACTCAAGAAGAGAAACAACGTTTATGTCTGCGACTCCATCGCATAGAAGGTCAAATTAGAGGAATAGAAAAAGCAATAATTGCCGATAAAGAATGCATAGAAGTTCTTCGTCAGATAAACTCGGCATCTGCTGCATTAAAAGGGGTTTGGTTACAGTTTTTAGAAGGACATTTAAAATGTTGCATAGCAAACGCCTTGACTAACAAAGATCAATCTCTTGTAGATGAACTTATAGAACATCTTAGAAAGTTAAAATGAACAACGAAACAAAATCTTGTTGCTCTAGCAACTTTCAGTCTGAAGGCTGTTGTTGCGGTTGCAGTTCTAATAGCAAAATTAAAATTTCAACAAAACTATTATGGGCTGGAATATCGCTAATAGCGAGCTTTTTCATTTCTCATTTTGAGTTGAACTTCGTTGGATTTCCATATACAGATCCAGCTTGGATTGCAGTATTTTTATGTGCAGGGCCAATCTTTAAAACTGCATTCTCAGCATTCATTAAGGATGGCTCGATTATTACGCCTATGTTAGTAAGTATGGCTATGATTGCCTCGTTTATACTTCAAATTATGGCAATGTGGGGAATTGATGTTGGTGGACATCATCAAAGTTATATTTTTGTCGTTGGTGAAATAGCTTTTTTGATGACATTGGGTGAATGGCTTGAAAATCGAACAACATTGAAAACTCGAAATAATTTAAAAAAACTAGCTACATTATTACCCAAAACCGCTAGAGTACGCAAAGACAAAGAAATAGTTGAAATACCATCAAACGAAATACAAGTTGGCGATATAATTTGTGTTAAACCTCATGAAATGATTTCAGCTGATGGAAAAATAATTAAAGGACAAACTACCGTAAATCAAGCTAACATTACCGGAGAAAGTATGCCAATTGATAAATCAGTAGGTGATAATGTTCTGTGTGGTACATTTAATGAATCAGAATATATTGAAATTCAAGCAACGAGAGCTAGTTCAGATTTTATACTTGTGAAAATGATAGAGCTTGCAGACGAAGCAGAAGGGAAAAAAGCACCTATCGCTAGAGCAGCTAATAAATGGGCTACATTTGTTGTTCCTAGTGCATTGGTATTATCGTTAATTACATTTATTGTAGCACGTTTTATTTTAGATACATCTTTCATTGAAGCAGTAGTGAGAGCTACAACGACACTTGTAGTGTTTTGCCCATGTGCGTTTGTTCTGGCAACACCGACCGCTATATCTGCAGGACTCGGGAACGCTGCTAAAAAAGGTATTCTTATAAAAAGTGGAGCTATACTTGAAAATTTTGCAAAAACTACGTCGGTATTTTTCGATAAAACAGGAACTCTTACATCTGGAGAAATAAAAGTAGAAAACTTTGAGTGTTTTTACTATGATAAAAATTTTCTATTCGCATCAATCGCAGCAATAGAAGACAACTCAAACCATCCAATAGCTAAATCGTTAAAAGATTTTGCAACTTCGCAAACTCAAACACAATTAAACGCTGATAGAATAGAAGTTAAAATGGGAATAGGTATCAGCGGAATTGTTGAAGACAAACAAATTGATATAAAAAAAGCATCGTCAGGCAACAATAAAACAACGTCTGAAGTATTTATAGATAACGTTCTAGCAGCAAAGTTTTACTTTTCAGACACTGTTAGAACTTCAGCTATTCCAGCAATAAAGGAGCTACAAGAAATGGGAATTGCTACAATGATTCTTAGTGGCGATAATCAAAAGGCTGTCGAAGATGTTGCAAAAAAAGTATCTATCAAAAATTTCAAATCAAATTTATTGCCACAAGATAAATTAAACGCAATTAACAAAGCGCAGTCTGAAGGAGAAGTTGTTTGCATGGTAGGCGATGGAATAAATGATACGCCATCATTTGCAGCTGCCGATATGTCGATAGCAATAGCAAATGCTCAAAATGATATTGCTATTAATACGGCTCAAATTTCTATCATAGATGGAGACCTACGCAAGATAGCAAATCTTACAGATTTGTCTAAAACTGTAATGGCAACAATAACTACAAACATAATTTTTTCTTTGACGCTAAGCCTTACTGCTGTTGTTCTCGGAGCACTGGGATTTATATCTCCCGCAATAGGAGCTATAATACACAACATTTCATCGGTATCTGTGGTAGCCAATTCGGCACGACTTCTAGGTAAGAAATAAAACAACATCAAAAAAAAGAGGAGCATATTTTGAATCGTACCCTAACAATTTGGGCGGTTCATTTATGCTCCTTTTTTTATACGTGAAATTAATTTTTACTCTAAGTTTTGCACCTGCTCGCGCACTCTTTCTAATTCATTTTTCAAGTCAAGTGTAATTTTTGTAAGTTCAATGTTGTTTGCTTTGCTTGCTGTTGTATTTATTTCTCGCCCTATTTCCTGACACAAGAAATCTAACTTTCTACCAACAGCTTCAGTTGAATTTAAAATCTGCAAAAATTGTTTTGTATGACTACCCAATCTGGTAATCTCTTCGCTAACATCGCATTTATCGGCAAAGATACAGACTTCTTTCAGCAAGCGTTCATCATTACAATCTATTTCTAATCCAAGATTTGCGATGCGTTGCAGTAGATTTTCTTTATAACTTTGCGGAGTAGTTTTTGCAATACTATCGGCTTTATCAACCAAAATTTGAATTGTTTGAATACGTTGTTGCAAATCAATTTTGAGCTGTTCGCCTTCTACTTCTCTCATTTTATCGAGATTTTTACACGCCGAAATGAGAACAGGTTGAACAAATTCCCAAGCACATTGCCAATCAATTTTAGATTGTGATGAGCTTTCGCAAATCATTTTGTTTACCTCTAATATAGTAGATGTTTCAGGAGTGTAAACTGCTCCGTTATTTAAACACAAATTTTTTAAGACTTTCATTGCACCTGCAATAGACTCTTCAGATGCGAACAAGTCTTCTGCCTCGCGCTTGAATTCAACAGAAACTGAAACATTGAATTTCCCTCTGGCAAACAACTTTTTCAATTCTGAGTTTATCAAGCGTTCCATTGGAAGCCAATCGCGTAGAATTGAAACATAAATTTCAAGACCCTTTTTGTTTACCGATGAAACATCAACACTTATAGAATAATCATTGTAGTCGGCAGTAGCCCTGCCGTAGCCTGTCATACTTTTCATAGAATAAAAATAGCCCGCACACTCAAACAGCATACGGGCTTTTGTTAAAATTATATTTTACGAACCGCTCCGTCTGCCGCCGAAGAAACAGACTGTGCATAGAATTGCAACGACTTAGAAACCTTTCTATCTCTAATTGGTTTATAAGCGTCGCTACCTTTTGCTTGCATTTTGGCACGACGTTCGCTCAACTCTTCGTCTGAAATAGCTAAAGATATTGTACGATTAGGAATATCGATATCAATTATATCTCCATTTTCAACAAGTGCAATATCGCCACCATCAGCAGCTTCTGGAGATGCGTGACCAATAGACAAACCACTAGTACCACCTGAGAATCTGCCATCGGTTAACAACGCACAAACTTTACCCAAGCCCATACTTTTCAAATGACTTGTTGGATAAAGCATTTCTTGCATTCCAGGACCACCACGAGGACCTTCGTAGAGAATTACAACGACATCGCCAGGAGAAACTTCACCAGCACGAATTGCCTTACTAGCAGACTGCTCTGAATGATAAACTTTTGCTGTACCCTTAAATTTGAGAATAGATTCATCAACGCCAGCAGTTTTTACAATAGAACCATCGCGTGCGATATTTCCAAATAAAACAGCCAAACCACCATCTTTACTAAATGCGTTATCAACGGAACGAATAGCTCCACTTTTTCTATCAATATCGTTTTCAGCATAATACTCTTCTTGAGTCCAAGCTTCAACAGAATATTTATTTGCTGGTGCGGCACGATAGAATTTCTTTATATCGTCAGAACATAAAGGAGAAGAAATATCATACTTAGCGATTGCATCAGCAAGAGTTTTTTCATGAACAGTTGCAGCTGATGTGTCTAACAAACCTGCCTTTGCAAGCTCGCCCAAAATTGCCATAATACCACCAGCTCGATGAACATCTTGAATATGTACTTTCTGTGTACTTGGAGCAACTTTACAAATACATGGTGTTATGCGAGAGAGTGCATCAATATCTTTCATTGTAAAGTTTACTTCGCCTTCTCTAGCAATTGCCAAAAGGTGAAGAACAGTGTTTGTACTTCCTCCCATAGCAATATCTAAACGCATAGCATTTAAAAAGCTTTCACGCTTTGCAATAGAACGAGGCAATACACTTTCGTCTCCGGTTTCGTAATATGCTTTTGCCATTTCAACAATGCGTTGCGATGCTCTTGCAAAAAGATTTTGACGTGCTTTATGCGTTGCAACAACTGTTCCATTACCAGCTAATGCAAAACCAATAGCTTCAGCCAAACAATTCATTGAGTTTGCCGTAAACATACCTGAACAAGAACCGCATGTAGGACATGCATTGCGTTCCATTATTTCACTATCTGCGTCAGATACATTTGGGTTTGCACCTGCAATCATTGCATCGACCAAGTCAAGTTTGCGTTCACCCGTACTTAGATTACCAACGCCCGCTTCCATGGGACCACCCGAAACAAATATGGCTGGAATATTCATACGCATAGCTGCCATCATCATTCCAGGGGTAATTTTGTCGCAGTTAGAAATACAAATCATAGCGTCTGCACAATGAGCATTACACATATATTCAACACTATCTGCAATGAGTTCTCTAGATGGGAGAGAATACAACATACCTTCATGTCCCATTGCAATACCGTCATCGATAGCAATTGTATTAAATTCTCTAGCAATACCACCTGCTTTTTCTATTTGTTCTCTGACATACGCTCCAACTTTATCTAAGTGGACGTGTCCAGGAACAAACTGAGTAAACGAGTTTACAACATCAATAATCGGCTTGCCGAAATCTTGTTCTTTTACGCCAGTAGCACGCCACAAAGCACGCGCTCCTGCCATATTTCTACCTTCAAAACTTTTTTTAGATCTATATTCTGGCATATTTTTGAAAACAATAATGGTTAAATAAAATCACTATGATTAATAAACGTCAACCTTTTTGACGCTCGATAATACCCAATAAAAAATTATAAAATTATTTTTTCATTCTTATCTTAAAGACATCTTGTGCAAATTTTCTAGATGCACCAATGAGAGTGTAATCGGGTTCATCAACAACACTTACAAATCCGCACGATGCATTTGCACCATCGGCTCTACCAGTCATAGGCATATCAAACCATTGAAACCAATGAGCTCCAACTATTATGGGATTTTCCGCTGCCGATTTCATATACTTATAATAAGCTTCGGCAGAAAGTTTTGCATTTTTAACTTCCAGCAACCCGCCATACGGAGAACCTTTATCAGTTCTGCAAATATGAAATTCTCCTATTATAACAGGTTTATCCTTTCTGTTTTTAGGGAACTTTACCGATGTGGTATCTCTGCGATATGCATTGTAGCTTACAACATCGCAATAATCAAAAGCTACACGCTCAACTAAAGTGTTCTTAGATGCAAATCGACAACCTAAATACAAAGCCTTTGGACACGTCTTTTTTATAGCATCACGACAAACTTTGAAGTAATTTGCGTAAAAAGCTTCTTCAAATTCTAAGATATCGGCTTTAGCATTTGAAAACTTAGGCTCAAAATTTGTAGTTTTAAGGAAATCATCCCAAGATTGATATTTACTTTTCCAAACGTCGTTTAACTTTGATATATCGCTATATTTGTTTTGTAGCATATTTTTGAAAACGATTTTCGCAGGCTGTTCTGGAGGACAACTCAATACACTTACGCCAGTAATACCAACTTTCATTTGCCAAGACAATTCATTATCAACAAACGCACCTATACAATTTCTATGTTCTAATAAATCTTTTATTTTAGCTACGTTTATTTCAGTTTGTTTAGAAAATGTTGGTGAAAAGTAGTCGGCTATACTGCCCCAAAGAGCAAACATTTTTTTCTTAGTTTTTAATTTCTGCGTACCACCACTTGAGGCTATTGCAGTAAAAGGAACTCCAGAAGAACTCATTACATCAAAAGAACTCCACGCACCACAAGTATTTATACCCCACTTACGCATTCTATTTCCAACAATTTGCGGATAATTCTCAATGGCATTTTCGCCATACTTTTCAACAATGTTTTTTCGAATAATCTGATAATTTTTGACAGGTTTGTTGTAATAATAAGTTCCAGGTTTATAACCGCGTCCATCAATCAAATAATGCTTATCGATTTCCTCAAAGTACTCTTCCCTATCGTTTATAGGAGTAACAGAAAACATTCCTACACAAGTTATACCAATAGACCAAAAAAGATTACCTTCGGGGGTTCGCAAATACCACTTGCCATCTACCTTACAGGTTGAAAAACCATCGGTTTTTTGTGAATTTGACAACGAATTTACAAGACCTCCCAAGCGGTCTCTATTTTCAATATTACAAGTTTGCTCGTTATATTTTTGCTCTTTTTCTATTGATATTTTAAATGCATCATTACCTGTTATTTTACTGTCCCAATGAGAATGTTTATACTGTCCATATCTATCAATAAAAGGCATAAATTTTTCTCGTGACAAAAAGTATGCAGGATTAGATAAATCGAGCATATTATGATGTACTGGCGTTCTGCGCATTCCTATAAAAGCACCGTCTTTAAACATCCACGCATTTACATTTGTATGGCACTTTTTTATTTGGAAGTAATCGATAATCAACAAGCACGGATTACGTGAAAAAAGTCTAATAGATGGTTCTTTTGCATCAAATGGAACAACAAAAAACAACTTTACAAAATCTTTTTGTCCTTCAGTAATAGCGAAACATGTTCTGGCATAAAACTTTTTTTCAGGGGAAGCTATTGCCAAATAACAATCTGCTGATTGTGCTTGGCAGGCTTTTAAATCATATTTGAACGATATCTCATAAACAAAACCTTTTTCGATTACTCCTCGACAAAAGTTTGCATATAGAAACCACGAACTTGTGCTTTCTCTAGAATCGCATACTAAAGATTTCTCGCCAGATATTGTATGAGAATTATCTATTTTTATATATTTTGAAGATTGCAGAAAACTAGAAAATTTATTACCGCCATCTTCAAAATCTTCATTCATAATAAGTGTGTATTGTTGTGTAGCAGATGAAATCAACGCTAACAAACATACACTCAACAACAATAGCAACAGTCGTTTAACACCCATAGCTTCATTATCATACCTCAAATTGGGTAAATCAAGTTTTTTTTGATGTACTCAAAAAATGTGTTGAGTGTTTTGTTTGGTTAGTCATAATGTGGGGCTGTTTATTATGAGTTTTAATCTTAAGAAAATTTTGAAGTCGTTGATGTTCTCGACAAATGAAGCGTTGTCGATTAAGGACATTCAGGCTGTAATATCGCGTTATCACACTGAAAAAGAAGCGTCTGAAAAAAATGCTCCAGCTCAAGATGAGATATTAGAAGTTGTTGCAGATGATGAACAAGCTATAATTGAAGACATTATGGCACAAGTACCTACGCTACTGACTGCAACTCAAATTCGCGAAGCTATGGAAGAAATTGCCTCTGATTTGGAAGCATCCGGCGAAGTATTTCGTTTAATTCAAAGCTCATCGGGTTTCAAACTTGTAATCTCTAAGGAATACGCAGAATGGGTGCGACTTTTACGCAATGATCCACGTCCGCAAAAGTTATCGAGAGCAGCATTAGAAACGTTAGCCATTATAGCGTATCGTCAACCTGTAACAAGAGCAGAAATTGAAGCAATACGCGGAGTGAGTGCCGACAGTGCAATAACTCGTTTAACAGAAAAAGACTTAATTTTCATAAGCGGAAGAGCTGATCTTCCTGGTAGACCAATTCAATATTCTACATCGCAAAACTTCCTTGACTTTGTAGGCGTTAATTCTATCGAGGAATTACCGTCATCTGATGTTCTAAGCCCAGGACAAATTTCAGAATGGATAAAACGTGCAAGCGCTCCTGCCCCAAAAGATCAAGATGTAGGCTTACCATCAGAAGAAGAGACACAACAAGAACAACCATTAGAAAATCCTGTGGAACGCTCAATAGATGAGTCTCAAACAGAATCTGAAATTTTTTAACATCACTAATAATGGACAAATTTAGAAAAGAAATTGATACGATTGACTCTCAAATTTTAGAGTTGTTGGCTAAGCGTATTTCGTGTGCAAAAGAAATTGGTAAAATCAAAAATGATAAGGGCGAAGAAGTTTATGTTCCAAGTCGAGAAAAAATTGTTTTTGAAAATTTATTAAAGAAAAATGCGGGAAAAGTTTCAGAGCAATCTATACGTGCTATTTATCGAGAAATAATATCGGCTTCAATATCAGCTGAGAAAAAACTCACAGTCTCATATTTGGGACCAAAAGCTACATTCACACATCAAGCCGCTATTAAAAATTTCGGCTCTAGCGTAGAATATATATCGGCACCATCAATTCCTGATGTATTCTTATCTGTTCAAGCCGGAGATGCAGATTACGGAGTTATACCTATTGAAAATTCGACAGAAGGTGCTGTTATGCACTCAATAGATATACTCGCTGAAACATCTCTCGTTATTGTAGGGCAAATATATTTACCAATAGAACACTGTTTACTATCACGTGGAAAGCTAGAAAATATTCGTAGAGTTTGTTCTAAAGATCAAGCAATAGCTCAGTGTAGAGATTGGTTACGTAGAAATTTGTCGGACGTAGAATTAGAGCCAGTAGATAGTACAACTACGGCTGTTAGAATGGCAAAAGAAAATCCCGAAATAGCAGCAATCGCAAGCGAAGTAGCATCGACATACTACAATGTGCCAATTCTAGAACACGGAATTCAAGATTTAAAAGATAATCAAACAAGATTCTTGGTAATTGGGAAAACCCCTAATAAAAAGGCTGAAAACGTAAAGTACGGAACTAGTATGGTTGTCTCGATTAACGACCGCCCTGGAGCATTGAGCGAAGTTATTAAACCATTTGAAAAAGCTGGAATAAATTTGATGAGAATAGAATCTAGACCATCGCGAAAAAAAGCATGGGATTACTACTTCTTTATTGACTTTGAAGGACACTGGGAAGATTCCCCAGCGTGCGACATTGTAAAACATCTACGAGAAACACTCCCCATGATAAAATGGTTGGGTAGTTTTCCTATGTAATTAAAAATGTCTGAACGCATAAAAATACGAGTTGTACCAAATGCACCCAAAAGCGAATGCGTTGGAGAATATGGCGAAGCTGTGAAAATCAAAGTGGCTGCACAAGCTATGGACGGAAAAGCAAACACCGAACTCATCAAGTTTTTGGCAAAAAAGTTGGGAATATCTCGCAACGATATAGAAATATGCACAGGAGAAACTTCGCGCGACAAACTTGTTGAAATTTCAAATTGTGCAGATGTTCGCAAAAAACTTCTAGCATAAACTAAAATTCAATTTTTAAGTAAAGAATTAAAAAGTTTTGCTATATACTAAAATAGATGTTTCAAAAGAAACATCTATTTTTATTGTACATCACAATCTAATAATTATCCTTATTTACTAGATGGCATAACAGATATTGATATTGGGGTAGGAGCAAAAATTTCCTTAGCCATATTACGTACATCATCAAGCGATACATCATTATAAAACTTTATACGATTCAACGCCATCTCTATATTGAGTTCATAAACTTGCGAGTAATTTAGCACTCTAGACAACCAATATCGATTACTCCTTTCTGCAGTTTTCAATGATTTTATAATTGGGATTTTAGCTCGTTCAAATTCATCTTCCGTAATTTGCCTTTGCAATTTTTCACCACAAGAATCTAAAATTTCTAAAAGTTTCTTATTAAATTTAGGTTCAACAAATGTAGCTGCAACAGTATAACCCATATAATCCATACTTTGAACATTACTATAAAATGCAAATGGGCTATAAACATTACCTTCACCTTCACGTACATCTTTTCGCAATACATCATCTAATATAGCACTCAATATAGTTGCGGTTCGCATTTTTCGCATATCTTTACCAACCGGTGTATTCCAAACGAGGCACGCTAACGAACGTGGTTCGGTTGTGGCTTTGTATGTATCGCTAATGAAAGTACCCCCTTTTTTTAAGACGATTTTTTTTGAAGATTCAGGAAGCGTTTGATTGCGTTTGGGCATAGAGCCAAAGGAGGTAGCAACTATATCGATAGCTTTCTGCAAATCTATATCACCAACAATTGATATTTCTAGATAATCGTTTTTCAAAATGGGATTTAACCATTTTTTGAAATCTGCCATAGAATACTTTTTAAAATTTTCAAAAGTACCTGGAACTTTCGCAATACCACCATTGACTAACTCTGATGTCAAATAACTCAATTTCGACATAGGATCTGATTCCACGTTTCTATAAAATCTTTCCGCATAGTTGCGTATATTTTCAAGTGCATCTTCGCGAAACCCTGTTGATGAAATCATTGTTGCAATGTACCTAAGCATAGTTTCGGCATCTCGAGAATTACTTGAACCTGATATCGAAATACAACTATTCGACATCTTAGAAGCTACGTTCATCTTTAATAGATTTATAGCCGCATTTATCTCAGCCATACTTTGAAATTCTGAACCTCCCATAAGAACTACAATTGGAGCCAAAAAGAATTCAGGCGATTTTTTTGGAATAGATAAAATTCCATTTCCTATACACACATCTACGAGAACTTCGTCTTTCGAAAAATCGGTTTGTTTTATGTTTAAAGCTACGCCATTTGCAAATTTTATCTGAGTAATACCTAATTTTTCAACTTCTTTGCGTGAAACAATTTTAGGAGTGTCGGTAAATTTTGTAAAAATCAAATTAGAAACTGCAAAATTCTCTGACTTATATTTTGTATTAAAGGCTCTTTTATAGTCTGTTTTTACTTCAGTATCTAAATTATCTTTAGAAATATTTGCATCAGATATAAATAAGGAAATTTTGCTTTTTTCTACTAAATCTTTAAACAAAGCTACTATTTTCTTTGAATCAAAACCTTCGAAAGCTAGCTTTGTAAGTCGCATATCCTCTTCTGGAGAAATAAATGTTATACCATCTGAAAATGATGATGTTATTTCTGAAGCCAATGCTTTATTTTTACGTGTAGACTTTCCGTTAATTGCCGTTTGCAAAATATCAAAAATTTTCTTTTTTGCATTATCAACTTCGTTTTCTGAAATAGAATCTATGCTTAAAACTTGACGAAAAACCTCCTCTGAAGCTGAACGATATTTCCCAAGCGGAGCATTACAAGTAATACTAAAAACTAGTGCGTTTGCACAAAAATCGTAGTAAAAACTTCCACCTGAATTTATTGGGGAATTTGGAGTGTCTGCTATTTTTTGAAAACGTGCATTCAATATGTATGCAAGTAAACTTAATCTATCTGACTCAATTCTACATTCTAAAGAATTCAATGGCTTTTCAACTTCACGAACAAAAGACAATGAAGCACTTGAACTTGTTAGATTTGGCACGCCAATAGCATCTACTTTTATAGATATTTCACTGCTACCTATACCGCCATTCTTTCCATTCAGTTTACCTAAATTCATTTTTCGGATAGGAGCATTGGGCGCTTTAAAATCTGAAAAATGTTTTTTTACAATTTCAAAAATAAAATCTGCATCTACATCACCAACAACAACTAATACCATATTATCTGGGCGATAATTTTCTTTATAGAATTTTAAGAAATCATCTCTATTGGCTTTCTTGATTACACTTTCAACTCCAATAGGCATACGCTTTGCAAAATTTGTACCATCAAAAATAGATTCTATTTCTTTTACAGCTTTTCGATAATTTGCATCATCTCGTGCATTCAATTCTGCCAAAATTACACTTCGCTCTGAATCTATGAATGACTGTTCAAACAACATACCATCGGCATAATCGCGTAGTAGCAACATACTTTCATCAACAATTTTTTCTGTTACTTCAGGTAATTCTAATTTATAAACAGTTTCAACAAAACTAGTATGAGCATTCGTATCGCTACCAAACGCCATACCGAGACGTTGAAAATACTCGGTCATAGCTCCACTTGGGAAATGTTTAGTGCCATTAAAAGCCATATGTTCTATAAAATGTGCCAAACCTCTTTCGTTTTCATTTTCAAATAATGACCCCGATTTTACTAATAAGCGCATAGAGCAACGCTTTGGCGGTTCAACATTCTTATAAACTGCAATAGTCAGTCCGTTATGAAGTTTTTGAATTTTTAAATTAGAATCGGCAACAATTTCATCAGCCGAAGCAGTGGAATTTAAAGCAATAGCCATAGACAACAATAATATAATCTTAAAAAATTTCATAGTTTTTAAATTTAGTGTTTTTTTACAACTCTAAAAATACATTCATCTGAAAAGTCCTCAACAGCTGTACTTTCTTTAGCTATATCGGAACGCAATGCCCTAAATAAAGCAGAAAAACCAACCTTATCTAAAGCCCTACATATTTCTTCTTCGACAGGAGAATGGATAAAAATGTTCCCATGGTCGCCTCTATAAAAAATATCTCCATATTCATCTAGCACTGGATTTTGACAACCGTGAACCCACTGTTTGAATTCCATATTCCAATATGCTTCATTGCCTTTTGAATTTCTATCGTGAGTTGTAAAAATAAAAACACCGCAAGATTTTAGAACTCTAAATATTTCCGATAAAGCATTAATTCTGTTTTTTTCTTTTGGAATTTGCATCAACCCGTTAAATCCGAAAATAACTGCATCGAAACTTTCATCCTCGAAACAAATATTTGTGGCATCGCAAAACTCACACACAGTTTTATCGCCATATTTTTTAGCTAACGCAGATGCCGCTTTTACCATATTCTTAGAAAAATCGGTTGCTGTAATATTTTCGTAACCGATAGCACTTAAGCCTCTAGCAATACGACCTGCACCACATCCAAGTTCTAAAATTTTTGCAGTTTTAGGTACATACTTTTCAATTACAATTCTCTCTGATTCCCATAAACCAACTTCTTCTGCGGCTCTTAGATAATCAGCAACAACTTGCGGTTTTTCAAAGTATTCTTTTACAGTTTCTGCGTCCATACTGGATACCCTCTTGTAAATTTATCTTGGCAGATATATGTAGATTGCACTGCATTGATAGTGAAATATTCTTTTTCAAAAGCCGATAGTCCACAACCAAAAATTTTGTCTGCAACATATTCAAAAACGTAATCAACTGCTTTTGTTTCGCAAAGTGATTTATAAACACCTGCGCCACCCTCGACATAAACAGAACATATTTTTTGTCGATATAGCTTACTTTTTAATTCATTCCAAAACTCGATAGAATTTTTCGACGCATTTATACGCATAACATTGATTCCTTTGCTCAACAACACTTCTTGTTTTTTCATATCTGCAGAAGAATCACAAACTATATGTGTAGAAGTTTTAAATTCATCGGAAAAGAGTTTATATTGAGATACGTCGACATCCGCAGAACGCAATGACGCATCAAATACCAATCGTGCTTTAGGCGGTTTTTCATCACCTGCAATCCTTACAGTCAAACTTGGATTATCAGCAACAACTGTTCCCCATCCTACTCCGACAGCTGAAAACAACTTACGCCAGTGCATAACATCTTCGCGTGATTTTTCACAAGTTATAGCAGATGGAGTTCCTGAATGTTCCGCAATTTTACCATCTTTAGTGATTGCATATTTGATAGCAAGCAACGCCTTATTTGTTGTTATATTTTTGTTAAATATAAAATTTAATTCAAAACACTCTTTTTCCAAAATACCAAATTTACAAAAGATGTTAGCTTCATTAAAAACTTTCTCTACACGTCCTGCATGAGCCGGATTTATATCTTTACAGCCGATAAATACTCTTTTAATTCCAGCACGTTTTATAGCATCGGAACATGCACCAGTTCTACCATGTGTTGTACATGGTTCAAGCGTTACATACATATCGCAATCTTGTGCTTTGAAATTTAGTTTTCGCAAACAGTCAATTTCAGCATGATCAAGACCATCTCTATGATGGTAGCCCATTGCTAATACTTCTGAGTCTTTTACAACAACAGCTC
>JAGAOA010000002.1 GCA_017623955.1 Opitutales bacterium | reverse complement strand
TTCACAGTTACAGAGCGTATCGTAGGTGCCGGTGGTAAAAAAGCTACAATTAGTGGTGAAGGTGAATACCACATATACATGACTAAAGACAATTCATCAGGTTCAAATACTCCATTATTCTTGCGTGCAGATACAGCATTCACAGGAGACACAGGAGGAGTAAGTAATAAATGTGCATTCTTAAATTCTGGCTCGACAGTAACGGTTGCCGATGGTAAAACATTATCAACAGTTGGATCAACATTAAGATTGAAAGGCAATGTAACCTTGAACATTGGTGAAGTTGATGACAGTGGCAATGTGTTATCAACAGGGACCCTCGCAATATATACAAAAGGTGCATACGCCGATAACAATAATTCTTGGATTCAGGCTGAAGGCGAAGGTAACAAACTCACTATCAGTAAAGGCAGTACAGCAAATATCGGTGCTTTCCAAGGTATAAAATCAACATATACAAGTGATAACGATGGTGGTATAGACTTAGTTGTAAATGGCACAATGAATGTTGGTTATAATACTCGTGCATTTGGTAACCCATTTGCATTTTGGGGTAACAACGTTACAGTTGGTGAATTTGGTGTAATTAATCTTACTGATAACGATCAACGCTCTGGTATGTTTGTAAAGAAATCGCTCGACAATGCAGGCACAATCAATATTGTATCGGGCCATTTCTTGTATATGTCGAACAACTCTGTTCTCACATTGCGTAAAGGTAGCGATATTAGAACAAATGGTGTTGCATCGCAAAAAGATTCTGTAATCTACCTCCAACACTGTGATTCAACAAATAATGGCAATAATATTATCAAAAAAGGAACGGCAACAGTAGCAAACGTAAAAGTTGTGCTTGAAGCTGACCAACAGTTAGGTGCATTTGCACTCATGAATGAGGCAACATTGACAATCGACCTCAATGAAAATTCTTTTGAATTGGGTGGAATAACTGTAACAAATGGCGACACATACTTCTTGATACTCGAAGACTTTGCAAATAACTGCTTTAGTGTTACTGAAGGAAATGAATTCAGCTTGGTAAATGTTCAAGCATCGGCAAACTCTGACAATATAGATCTTTATAAATATATTGATGATCTTGAATGGATAACAGAAAACGGTAGAAGTTTCTTGTACTCGGCATCGTTGGCAGTTCCAGAACCAGCAGAATGGGCAATGATTTTCGGTGCAATAGCATTGATATTCGTAACTTATCGCAAGCGTCGTTAAAAAAATTTTGTTGTTAGAAAACCTCCTATAAGGGTGTGTAAAAAGTTTTGCACATCCTTTCTTTTTTGCCATTATCTCATGAAAATATGTATAAGTATTTGCCTCAAATAAAAAACAAGTAATATTTTGCTTGTCATGTCGGCAAATTTACGCAAAATATTTCAAATACATTTCACAAAATAAAAAAAGGAAAACAATGAATAAAAAAACACTCCGCGATGTAGATTTAAAAGGTAAAAAAGTCATTATGCGTGTTGACTTTAACGTACCTGTAAAAGAAGGCGTTATTAAAGACGATACCCGCATTAAAGGGGCATTGCCTTCAATCAAATACGTACTCGAACAAGGCGGTAGCCTCATTTTGATGTCACATATGGGTCGTCCAGATGAAAAAGGTATCACTGGCGATACTACAATGAAAATCGTTGCAGATTATCTTTCAAAAATGCTTGAAAAGCCTGTTGTTTTCGTTGCAGACTGTGCAAATGCCGATGCGGAAGTTGCAGCTATGAAACCTGGTGACATCGTTATGCTTGAAAACACTCGCTATCACAAAGAAGAACAAGCTAAGTGCAAACAAAAAGAAGGCGAATCAGACGAAGATTTCAAAGCTCGTAAATCTGCTCTCAAAGAACAGCAAAAGGAACTCGCAAAGAAACTCGCATCTTATGGCGATATCTATGTAAACGATGCTTTCGGTACAGCTCACCGTGTACACGCTTCAACAGCAGTTATCACAAAATATATCGATACGTCAGGTGCAGGCTTCCTAATGGAAAAAGAAATTGAATATCTCGGTTCAGCAGTTGAAAACCCTGTTCGTCCATTCGTAGCTATCCTCGGTGGTGCTAAGGTATCAGATAAGCTCGCAGTGGTTAAGAACTTGCTCTCGAAAGTTGATACACTCATCATCGGTGGCGGTATGGCATATACTTTCCTCAAGGCACAAGGCAAACAAATTGGAAATTCACTTTGCGAAAACGACCAAATCGAATACGCAAATGAAATGATGGCATTGGCAAAAGAACGTGGCGTAAACTTCCTCTTGCCTGTTGATAACATCGCAGCAGATAAATTTGATCCAAACGCAAATACTCAGATTGTTGAAGGTAATATCCCTGAAGGTTGGATGGGCTTAGATATCGGTCCAAAATCTATCGAATTGTTCAGCAATGCAATCAAAAATGCAAAAACAGTCGTATGGAATGGACCTATGGGTTGCTTTGAAATGGAAAAATTCAACAAGGGTACTTTCGGTGTTTGCGAAGCTGTCGCAGAAGTAAAAGCTAACGGCGGTATCTCGATTATTGGTGGTGGCGACTCTGTTGCAGCAGTAAACAAGAGCGGACAAGCTCCAAAGATGTCGCACGTTTCAACTGGCGGTGGTGCATCGCTCGAATTCCTTGAAGGTAAAGA
>JAGAOA010000176.1 GCA_017623955.1 Opitutales bacterium | reverse complement strand
TGTAGTTATTGCAGATGTTACGGCGTCTTTATCTTCTTGCGGAAGATTATCTTCTGGGAAATCTATATAGGCTTCTATTAGGGCGAGTACATTTAAAAGTTGTTCAGACATATCATTAATACGTTTGCCTAATTCGCCTGATAACTGTTTTTGAGCAGCTTTTAGGGAACGTGTACTGCGTGCTTGGATGAGTAATGCAACAGCTTCGGCTTGACTGAGGTCGAGTTTCCCGTTTTCAAATGCTTTTCGTGTAAATTCTCCTGCTTGGGCAGGTTCTGCGCCTCTAGCGATTAAGTCGGATATTATAGATTGGATTATAAATGGATTTCCGTGTGTTGCTATTTCTAGGCAATCTTCGCCTGTATACGATGCAGGTGCTTTAAAATATGTAACAACAGTGTCGTCTAGTATATCGCCAGCAAGATTTTTATATATTGCTCTATGTGCGTAACGTGGAGTCAACTTTTTTGAAAATATACTTTCTGACAAAGATACAACGGCATCGCCACTCAATCGGATAACGCCTATTGCAGATTCTCCTGAAGGTGTTGAAAGTGCTACTATTGTTCTGCTCATTTTTTCTTAGTTTTATAAAATTTATAGGCTGATGTTATTGATATTGCCGATATTGCAAACAGCAAGGCTCC
The DNA here is from genome assembly GCA_017623955.1 of Opitutales bacterium. The sequence goes on along the minus strand of JAGAOA010000176.1, from coordinate 6,925 downwards.
ACATATAGTTGAATCTATTATAGCTTTGAATTTTGTAGCTCCTGTTTGTTTATCAAAATCTATTTGTTGTTGTTTTTGCCAAGCAGTCATATCTTGCTCCTTAATAGAGTAAGATATAAATGCTCCTAAGCAAGCTATAATTGTGCAAATACATAGGAGTATTACTTTTAATCTTATTGGATAACGTTTCACTCGGCTGCCTTTCTTGCTATGATTGCTTGTTTAAAAGCTTTCATATCAAGTTTATCTCCTACTGATACATCGTTTTGGGAAAACCAATTTGCATTAGTTTCTATACAATATAAAATATCTTCTCTAGAAGACTTTACTGCATTCAAATCGAACGGATACATTCTTTTTATTTCTGTTATAGTGCCATCACTAGTCAAAAAAGCTATATCGAGGGCGATTTCTGTGTTTTTCATCCAAAAGGACATTTGTTTTGGGGTGTCAAATACAAAAATCATTGCATTATTTTGTGGTAACGACTTCCGAAACATTAAACCTTGTGCCTTTTGCGACTCGGTTATGGCTATCTGAGCATTGATTATTTTATTTCCCAAAGTGAGTGTACAAGTGGATGCAAAGGGTAATGGAATTGTCTCTTTTGTACACGAGATAAGAAACAATATCAAGACTTGCAAAATTGCAGGTAATATCCAAAATGTTCTTTTATAAAAATGCATACTATTTAGGATTGTAAATTTGTGTAAAATTCGCAACATTAATTTACAGATTGGCAATGAAAAATCAGATTTTACTTTACTCAAACACAAGAAAAAGCTCCGACATATTTTATTTTGCTGGAGTATCTATGCATGACGATTTTTATTGCTTCAGTTTAGACGGAAAGAAATGCGCGTTGGTTAGCCCATTAGAAATTGGGCGCGTTAGACGTAATTCAAAGTTAGATGTCATTTTCGATTACTCTGAAGTTTGTTCGCAAATGCCTAAAAGAGTTCCTCGTAATTATTTTGAGGCTATTGTTTTTATCTTAAAACGCAACAAAGTGCGTTCGCTGATAGTTCCAGAAGATTTCCCAGTTGGAGTTTTTGCAGATTTAGTAGAACGCGGATTTAAGGTTGATATATGTCAGGGCGATTTTTTTGTTGAACGCCAAGTTAAGTCTAAAAGTGAACTTCGTCAAATACAGAAAGCTAATGATGTGGCTTCAGTATGTTTTCAGATGGCTGAAGAGACATTGCGTAAATCGGAAATTCGCAGAGACGCTTTATATTACAAGGGTGAGATATTGACTTCGGAATATTTGCGTTCCGAAATAGAAAAACTTGCTATATCTCTAGGGGCTGATGCTTTAGATACTGTTGCAGCTTGCGGAAATCAGGCGTGCGACCCGCATGAGGTGGGGCATGGCATTATAACCCCACACTCGCTAATTGTTTTTGACATATTTCCACGTTTGAGAGAATCGGGATATTTTGGAGATATGACACGTACTTTCTTGAAGGGCGAGCCTTCTGAAAAACAGATTGCTCTTGTTGAGTGTGTTATGAAAGCTCAGAAGATTGCAATGTCTAAGATTCGTATGGGTAGAAATGGTGCAGATGTTCATAATTCTGTGGCTGATTTTTTCGAAAAGAATAACTACAAAACAAAATTGATAAAGGGCTTTTGGAACGGGTTTTTCCACTCAACTGGACACGGGCTAGGATTAGATGTTCATGAAAGCCCATCGTTGAGTGTACGGGATTGTATTCTTGAATGTGGAAATGTTGTGACAGTAGAACCTGGTTTATATTACAGGGGAATTGGTGGATGCAGAATTGAAGACAATGTTGTTGTAACTTGTAATGGATACAAATTGTTGTCTAAATATCATTATAACTGGATTATAGATTGAGGTTGCTATATGCGATTTTTAACGGCGATTTTATTATGTGTTTCTTCAATAGTTGCGATGGCGAACAACGGCTTTTTGCAAGCTGATAAAATTATGAAGGATGCTGTGCGTGTTAGGGAATTGACCGCAAAGACAAAAGCTACAACTGCGATTGAAATTGATAATTTAGATAAGTTATGTTCTAGTGCAAATATCCAGTTATCGGCATTGCTTAAAAAGATTGAACGTTTACAAGCTCAATATTGCCAATCGAATAACGACAACAAGTATATTGCTAACGCCATAAAAACTGAAATTGAAAAATTAGATGCGTTGTCTGATTTTTTAGATGGTTTTTATGTTATGTTAATAAGTCAAATTCCAAACAATTATGATTTGAAAAAAAATATTGATGCAAATTTTAAAACAAAATCGTTACCTGAAAAATTGAGATGTACTATATCTTTATTGTCATTGCTAAAGCGAGTCGACAAAGAAATAAAAATAGAAAATGAGAAAGTATCTTCAGGTCTATTCATAAGAGTTCAGGGCGAAAATTCTAGATGCGTAACGACTATGAAAGTAGAAGGAGTTGTTCGATGAGATTGTTTTTTATTTTATTGTGTGCGATGTTTTCAAGTGTAGTTTTCGCCCAATCTCAGATGATGGCTGTGGCTAAAGGCGAGTTGCAAAAGGCAAATGATGAATATAAGCAAGTGCTAGAAAATAGTCAAAAGCTCATTACTCAAAAACAAATGCAGTTCGAGATAATTTGTAAACAAATTGCAGATGCTAACAAAAAAATTGCTCAATTAGAACGCGAAGTTAGTGAGGTCTCTAACCTAAAAGATAAATATCAATTTTATAAAAACATTAGTTCTGAATTGGCATCGGAATTATATCTTATTTGTGACGACAATAGCGACAGATGTGTTTCTGCAACAGAAGTGCTTGCATTGACAAAGGCTCAGTTGCAAGATCAATTAAAATTATTGAAAAAACCTTTGGTATTAGAATCGGTTAAGGCTATAGAAGTAAAGAGTAGATCTCAAATAAATGGTTCGAGTTTTCGCATTGGAGGTTTTCGATATTTCGTAAGCAAAGATGTATGCGGATTTTTAAGCGAAAAAAATGTTGTATATGGTAAAGAATATTCGCAGGCAATTAGAGATTTTGTAGAGGGTAAGGTTTCTTCTATTCCAGTAGATTTGAGTTTTGGTGAATTGCAGAAACGTGAACGTAACACAACTACAATTCTAGAGAACATCCAGAAGGGTGGAATATGGATGTATCCTATTTTATTTCTAGGAGCATTGTCGTTAATTGTTTTTATTGTTAAGAGTGGACAACTTTTGTTGGCTTCAAGAAGTGCTTATAGACGAGAATTGTTAAAATCTTTATCAAAAAAAGTCGCATCGGAACTTTCAAGCGATGAGAAAGATGATGTTATTTTTAACTTTGTATCGACACAGAATTTAAAATTAAAAAATTGGTTGAGTGTGTTGTCGATTTCGGCAGCTGTTTCGCCGTTGTTTGGTTTGTTAGGTACTGTAAGTGGTATTATAAAAACTTTTGCAGAGCTATCGACTATTCATGGTGGTGTGATTAGCGATGGTATTGCAGAGGCATTGATTACGACGGAATATGGTTTGATTGTTGCAATTCCAGCACTTATTGCCAATGCTATTTTATCGCGCAAAGTTAAAAATATAACAGAAGCATTGCGCTCTAGTGCGGTCGAAAAATATTTATGATATGATAGACTTTGGTATAACAGAAAATCTTTTGTACATTTTTAGTTCAGGCACGGTTCTGATGGTGTTGCTGGCTGTATTGTGTTTTGTAGGATTCTATTTCGCTTTTTATGCTTACTTTTTAATTGTATTTGCAAAGCCTAAAAAAGCTAGTGCAACATTTGTAAATGCAAGATTACGCGACATAAAAATTGTAAAAGTGTTAGCATCGTCGGCACCTATGATAGGATTGTTAGGTACTGTAATTGGCATAGGGCAGTGCATATCTTCGGCTGATGATGTAGTTACTGTTTCAGATGGAATTTCTTATGCACTATTGACCACTCAAACTGGATTGATGACTGCTATTGCAATTTGGATATTTGCAATTATCATAACTTCTAAATTGAAAAAATTGTCGTTAGATTATAATGATGAATAAACGTAAGATGAATATTGATGATGACTTTCAGGTGGAAGAAATTAATATTTCTCCATTGATAGATGTTGTGTTCATATTGCTGATTTTCTTTATTGTAACAATGGCTTTTTCTGATAAATTTGCAATGAATGTAGATGTTCCTCAAGCATCTAATTCATCAATGCCAAACAAAGATTTCGTTAGTGTGTCGGTTTCATCTAATGGTGAGATTTATTTTCAAGATCAATTATGTTCATTGTCGGTGTTGGCAAATAGAATTAGGGCTTCGCAAAAAAAAGAAGTTTTGATTTATGCTGATAAATCGGTACGTGCTGACAGATTAATAGCGGTAATTGATGCTGTAAAATCGGTAGATTCAACATCAATATATCTTGCAACTGAGAAGAAATGAATTTGTCTACTTCAGTGAAATATAAATTGATACAAGCTGGTAGTTTATTTTTATCGGTATGTGCAGTCGTCTTTATTTTTCTGTTGCAAGCTGTATGCATAAGTTCAAAAAAAACTGAAAATAAAATTGTAAAAATTTGGTCGGCTCCAAAAAAAGAAAATATAGTTCAACAGAAAAATAGAAATGAAATAAAACAAAGCGTGTCGAAGTTTGATAGTTCAAGTATAGTGCGTAATCTGCCTGTAAATGTACCTAAGATTAGTAGCTCAAACTTCTATTTGCCTGAAGTGTCTATAAAATCAGAAAATCAAAGTAATGCTGATTTTTCACTCGCAGTTTTTTCTAGAGGTAGTGAACACAATTTTTCAACGGAAATTTTCGAGCTTGATATGCTTGATAAAATTCCACGTAGATTAGATAAGACTATTGTGGATTATCCTAAGCAGATGTTGAAACGCGGTATTGAAGGTTATGTTAAACTACTAGTTATTATTGACACGACTGGAGTGCTTTCTATCGAGAAAGTTATAGATGCAACTAATTCACACTTTGCAAAAAATGCACTCGCGGCTGTAGATAAATTTTTATATGAAGTTCCTAAAAAAAATGGAAAATCTGTAAAGGCTCGATTTGAGTTAGAAATTCCATTTAAAATAATAAAATGAAATATTTAGTTATAGTTTTCTTACTGTTACCTATCGTTGTTTTCGCAGAAATATCGGTTGCCGATATGTTTTCGAGACCAACAATGAATAAATATGAGGCTGAAATTATAGATGATGCTTCAAGAGCATCAACGCTAGAGCAAAAACGAGCGATTATTCAAAAATATATCGATAAATCTTGGGCTGGAGCTCCCTTGTTCTTTAATTTAGGTAATGTATGTTACAGAATGGGCGATTATTCTAATGCTATCAAATATTATGAGAAAGCTTTAGAAAAACAAAAGTTCTTTTTGGCGTACAAAAATTTGGGTTTCGCTTATTCTGCATCTAATTTGAATGATAAAGCTTACAATGCGTTTGCTTGTGCATTGGCTATATCAGGAAATAGCGACGTTGAAATTTTACTTTGGATTGCGAATTATAGAGCTAGTGAAGGCGATATATCTTCGGCTTTGGCTATGTGTAATCAAGCTTTGATATACGATAATTCAAATAATTCTGTCTTGTATGCAAAGTGCAGATTTTTAATAGAATTAAAACAATTAACAGAAGCAGAAAATCTAGCTATCAGACAATTTGAAAAAACTAAAGATTCTAAATATCTTCGCTTGCTTGTAAAAATACGAATTGATGTTGGTGACAAATGCGGAGCTATATCAACTCTAGAAATGTTGAAATCTATTTCGGCTTTAAATAAAGATGATTTTGAACTGTTAGGCGATTTATATTTTTCGATTGGTGCTTATGCAATGGCTATATCAGCCTATGAGAAAAATATTTCTAACTCAAAAATGATAAATCTTGCATTGGCTTGCGTAAATATTGGAGACTTTGAAAACGCAAAAAAAATTGCAGAAAAATTAACATCAGATGATAGTATCGATAAAATAAAAGGAATTATTTATGCAAGAGTGGGTGAGAATTCAACTGCGGTTTTGTTTTTAGAAAAATATCTTCAGAAAAAACCTGCAGATTTATCGGCAGTATGGGAGTTGTCGGAAGCTTTGTATAAAGTTGGTAAAATTTCTCAAAGCTCGGCTATATGTATGCGATTGCTTGTAGACGATATGTACAAAGTCTCTGCAATGTATTCTTTGTTGCGCAATGCGTTGGCGTTGGAACAATATAATCAAGCTCTGCATTGGGTTAATAAATTGCTCAAAATAAAACCTTCGCCTGAAATTGAAAATATAAAAAATAAATTGGAAAAATACTGCAATGAATTGGAAAAGTCCACACAGTAGAGCTTTGCCTTCTCCCAGTGAGACTCCATTGATAATGGGTATTTTAAATGTGGGTAAATACTCTTTTAGCGATGGTGGTAAATTTTCTGAAATATGTTCTGCTGTAAGGCACGTTGAAGATATGATTGCTCAAGGTGCTGATATTATTGATATCGGGGCGGAATCGACGCGTCCTAACGCGGCTGAGTTATCGTTAGATGATGAAATTGAAATTCTATTGCCTAGATTGAAAGCCGTTAGAAAGGCTTTTGCAAATATTCCGATATCGGTTGATACATATAAACCTGAAGTCGCTAGAATAGCCATTTCGGAAGGAGCTGATATTATTAATGACGTATATGCTATCCGCAAATATGGCAAATATTTAATGGCTCAAGTTGCAGCAGAAGTAAAAGCTCCTTTAATTGTAACTCATTCATGCAGAGGCGAAATTATTGAGGGGAATTTTTTTGATTTCTTCATCGAGGGCATGCAAGAGCGTATTCAAAGTGTGCTAGTTGAAGGGGTTTCAAGCGATATGATTATAGTTGATGTCGGTATTGGTTTTGGCAAAACTATTGAGCAGAACTTTGAGCTTATTCGTCGTCTTGATGAAGTTAAAAAGATGGGG
>JAGAOA010000175.1 GCA_017623955.1 Opitutales bacterium | reverse complement strand
GCAAAGCCCCTTCTACGATGTGCAGGTGGCTCACCTGTTTGCAGTGGGGTTTGGGGAGGGCGCAACCAGCCCTCCCCATCAATTATAAATAAAAAAAGCTTTTGCGGTATAGGTTGAGATGTTGCCCATATTAATGTATCGGGTGCGAAGTAGCGAGAGGTCGTGATGCCCCATATTTAGCTGAAGTTGCGGGAGGTTGCGATAGTATTTTGCGTGATAGCTTGCGTAGGTATGGCGGAGTACATCTTGTTGCCAGTGTCCGTAAAAGCCTGAATTATTGCGGATTCCACGCCACTTGTTGTCCCAATTTTTCGGACATATCTTTTGTTCCGATTTATCGGTTTCTGTCAAAATATGTTTTAAGTTTGGGCAGACCTCGACATGCCTTGTCCCGCCAGTTTTGGAACATATCGAACGTATTGTTATCGAGTTTTCGTCAAGGTCGATATCGTCCCAGTTGAGACGCTTTGCCTCTCGTGGACGTATTCCTGCAAAGATTAACAGCCCGACTGGAGCGAGACAGCCCTTGTATTTTTTTGCATTTTTTAAGAGAGTTTTTATTTGCTCTAACGTTAGCGGGACGATTTCTTTTTCGATAACTTTTTTGCGTTCGATTAGCTTGATTGGGTTTTTGTCGCACCATTCTTTGCGAAAGGCGAATTGAAAGAGTCCGTGCAACATCATACGGGCTTTGTTAAATTGCGATGGCGTTGTGAACGCAGAATTCAGCCAGTCTTCGCAAATGTTGCGTGTTAGGTCTGAAAAATTGAGCTTTGCGAAATCGGGGTTAGTGCGGATTAACCGCTTGCCGATTGTGCGAATGTCTCGGAGAGAATCGGGGCGAAGATGCGATTTAGTTTTGTAATATAAATCGAATCCTTCTGCGAACGACATTTCCGCCGAGCGAACATTACGCATACCGACCGATATGACCTTTGCACAATATTGAACATTACTCAAATTAAACTCTGAATTTTTCGAGTCTAAAATATTCCGAACGAGACGGCAAGCATCGAGCACCGACACGCCAGTCCCCTTCAACAATTCCAATGCAGATATAATTTCTTTGTCCATGGTATTTATAATACTACTGTCAAATAAAATTTCAAAAAAACTTTTGAAATATTTGAAAAAGACGAAGAAAGTAATGAATAAGCTAAAATAAAAATTAGCGTTATAAATAAGATTTTAAAACAAGCTGTTTTGATTAACTAAATAATAATAAGCTTATTACAAATATTAATAATATAATAGTATTATAAATACTCTATTTATAGATGCGTTTTACAATAAAAATCGTAACAACAAATAAAAATATGAAAACAAAAAAACCATCTATAAAACAAATAATTGCCTTTGCTGCATTGGGTTCTGCTGCATTTGCATATGCAGATGATCCAATCTACACTGGCACATTTGAAGTAAGCGACAAAGGCAATGTTGTAGGTTCATTAAAAGCAAACATTGCAGTTGATGCTGATATCGATAGAACAACTGTTACAGATATTAAAACATCTGAAGCAGATTCAAAGGTAATTACTGAAGGCGGTATTACTTCTGAATCTATCGATTTGACGATAAAGGCAACTTCAACAGAAGGTGATACAGCAACTGCATTCCAAGCTGGAAACGTAGACTTAAATAAAGAAATTCCGATTAAAGAAGGTCAGTACAAGAATCCAGAAGCAATCACTCTTTCTGACGGCGGTAGTTTTAAAGGAACTTTTGAGGCTAATGCTGAAAAAGGTACGGCAGCTGCCCTTTCTGTTAATTCAATTTCTGCAGATGAAAACGAGATTCAGATTGTAGACGCAGATGATCAAATTATAGGAGAAATTAAATCCAAACCAGGTAGCGTTGATATTAATGCTGTAGCAAATGGCAAAGAAGCTGTTGGTATTAAGGTTGTAGAAGGAATCGACGCCGGCAATATAAATCTTAACGCAACAGCAAATGCTTTCGGAGGAAACGCCATAGCCATTGATGCTGGTTTTATTCGTTCTGAAGAAAATGTAGAAATTAAATCTTCGGCAGTTTCAAAAGCTACCTTTACTGAAAACAAAGATAAAACAACAGTTGCTTCGGTTGGTAATGCAACGGGTGTTGATGTCGACGGAATCAGTGCAGAAAAAATTGCTACTATTGACACTTCCGCATATGCAGAAGGTGGCAATGCGATAGCTCTTAAATCTGCTGCATACATTGGTGCAGATGAGCTAACAATCAACGCTGTTGCAGAAACTGCAGTTGTAAAAGAAATCACAGAGGTTAATAAAGTAATTATCGACGGCAAAGAGGTAGAAAACTTTGTTGAAGGATATAAATTCGGTGACGCAACTGCTATTGAAGCAAATGGAATAATTGAAACAGGTTTTGAAACGGAAGTTTCTGTTGCTGATTTTGCAGATAAGAAATTGCCAGCAGATATCCTTAAGGATGTTTCTCGTACAATTAACGCAAGTGCAACCGCAGGTTCATATGTTGATGTAGACGG
>JAGAOA010000174.1 GCA_017623955.1 Opitutales bacterium | reverse complement strand
ACAACAACAACACATAAGACCTTGCGTGGTCCACGTGGCGGTATAATTGTGTGTAAGGAAAAATACGCAAAAGCAATCGACTCTGCAATTTTCCCAGGAACACAAGGAGGACCATTAATGCACGTCATCGCTGCAAAAGCGGTATGCTTTAATGAAGCGTTAAAAGATGACTATAAAGCATATCAACAACAAGTAGCAAAGAATGCTAAAGCGTTGGCAGAAGCACTTAAGAAGCGTGGTTTTGGCTTGGTATCCGATGGCACAGACAATCATCTTATCTTGATAGATTTGCGTAAGAATTTCCCAAATCTTACAGGTAAAGTTGCCCAACACGCACTTGATGCCGCAAACATAACTACAAATAAAAATACAGTTCCAGGAGAAACACGCTCTCCATTTAAAGCTAGTGGTATACGTTTAGGTACACCAGCAATAACAAGCAGAGGTATGGTAGAAGACGACATGGATAAAATTGCCGAAGCAATTTCTTTAGTTTTGTCAAATCCTGCCGAAGAAGGAGGAGAAATTCCACTCGATACACCTGAAGTTGCAAAAGCAAAGTCTATTGCAGAAGAACTCTGCAAAAAATATCCGCTTCCTTACTAAAACTTGAGTAAACAATCTTAACTAAAAAAAGGGGGCAATCGATTTCTATCGAAAGTCCCCTTCATTCTTTAGTGTACAATACTTTTTTATATGAATAATTCTGAATTAAAAATCTTGGTTGATGCAGCAACAAAAAGCGGAGAACTTCTCGAAAGTTCAGCTAAAAATATACATTCATGGCTAGATGAAAATTTTTTGCCAGAATGGGCGTTAGAGTCTTTGGTAGAACTTTTTGAACAAAAACAATACGAAGAGCTTAACGATCGTTTTTTTAAACCACTTTCCTTTGGAACAGGAGGTATGCGTGGTAGAACAATAGGTAAAGTATCTACAAAGGCAGAAATTGGAACATTGTCAGATAAAGGCACACCAGAACACGCAGCCGCAGGTGCAAATAATATGAACGACTTTACAGTGGCAAGAGCAACCGCAGGTCTTTTCAATTATTGTGCAAACTGGATAAAAGAAAGTGGCTCTACCGAAAAACCTTCATTAGTGATTGCATACGATGTCCGCCACTTTTCAAAACATTTCTGTGAACTTTCTGCTTCTATTTGGAATAAGCTTGGCGGTACAGTGTATATTTTTGATGGAGCACGTTCAACCCCACAACTTTCCTTCAGTGTTCGCCATTTGAAAACGACAGCTGGTATAGTAATAACAGCATCACATAATCCATCACACGATAACGGATACAAAGTCTATTTTAGCGATGGAGCACAAGTCATAAGTCCGCATGCCGAAGGAATTGTTGCCGAAGTAAATAAAGTTTCGTGGCAACAAGTTGGAACTCTTTTGAATGTAGATTTAAGTGGAGTAAAAATTATAGATAAATCGACAGAAGATGCCTATGTAGCATCAATCGAAAATTGCGTAATCGATAAAGAAGTGATGTCGATAAATAAACCAAACGTAGTCTTTACCGCAGTACATGGAACAGGAGCTAGTTTGTGTCCAACAGTTATGCGTCATTTTGTCTTAGAGCCTATTTTGTTTGAAGAACAAATGATTATGGATCCACGTTTTCCAACAGTAAAACAACCTAATCCTGAATACGCCGAAACTCTTGCAATGGGTATAGAAAAAATGAAATCAACTGGAGCAGAATGCCTAATGGCAACCGATCCAGATGCCGACAGAATGGGAGTTGCCATAAAAACTCGTTCAGGAGAAATCCGTTTACTTACTGGCAATATGATAGGTTCTTTGTTGTCAGAATATCGAATCTCTCAAATGAAAGCAAAGGGAATAATAAAAAATCCTTCAAAATGTACTCTGATAAAAACCTTTGTTACAAGTCCACTTCAAGATAAGATAGCACACTCGCACGGCTTAAAATGTATAAATACACTTACAGGCTTTAAGTGGATTGGAGGCAGACTTACAATGTACGAACAAATGCTAAATAAAGCAATGGGCGAAGATTGTAGTAATATGCCATACTTGCAAAAAGCACAGTTAATGCAGGAACATAGTACATTCTTTGTATTTGGTGGCGAAGAAAGCTATGGATATCTAGGAACAGATTTAGTTCGTGATAAAGATGCAAACGCAGCTGTCATTATGTTTAGTGAAATGATGGCTTATTTAAAATCGCAAGGTAAAACAGTAGATGAATATCTTGATGAAATCTATTTGAAATGCGGATATTATCTTGAAGATTTAAAAAGCATATATCGCGAAGGAGCTAGTGGAGCAACAGAAATTCAATCATTCTTGAAAAAGCTTGATGAAACTCCAATGACGGAAGTCGGGGGCGTAAAAGTTGTAAAAAGTATAAATTTTGCAAAAGATACAATCGTTGATGATGATGGAGTAGAAATTGCAAAAGAAAAATTCTTCTTCTATACACTTGAAAATGGTTATAGTTTTGCAATTCGTGCAAGTGGAACAGAACCAAAAATTAAGTTCTATGCTTTTGGTGTAGAAAATGCATCAAATATGGAAGAACTTGCAAGGGCAAAGTTAGAAGCACGAAAACACTTAACCGCTATGTTAGATGCTTTAGGAGCTGAGTTTATGAAGTGTTGTAAATAAATTTGCTTTACATTTTAATAGTCTAAAATACTCTCTTTCCTATGAAGAGAGTATTTTTTTTAATCGTGTTGTTACTAGCAAATATCGCAGTAGCTAATATCCCTCAGTTACCATTTACGATAGACTCTGCAAAAAGTTTTGTCGCCTCAGACCCCAATATAAATGAACTATCATCAAAACTAGCAACAAAAGCATTTGAACTCTACGAAACAAATAATTTACCGTCAGCAAATGCAACATTGTCGGTAGCCAAAATATTGTCGTTTCTCGATAAAAGTAAACAAAAACTTTCCGATGATTTACTCGTGTTTATTTTGACAACACCAGAATATTTAAATGATTTATCTACTATAATATCTCCAAAGGATAACCATTCCGAAGTTTTCAAAATCTTGAATAAAATTTGGCAAAATAACCCAGAAGACTTTAAAGCATTTCCAAATCTAGCAACTGCAATCGCCATAGTTTTTGATACTCAACCACCTTCGTCTTATCCACATCATCAAGTTAGCAATACACTCTTACCAAGAAAACTTCAGCCCGCTGATGAGGCTTTTAAAATGTGGGTTAGCGATAGACGAAAAGGCAGATTATTATCTAAGCTAGAAAACTTATCCATAGAAGAATTAAAATTTTTAGTTGCAAGTGTGTTGCCTCCCGAAGAACGTGCGTGGGCTCAAAAGTCAGTGTCTACAAATGCGAATACAATAGTAAAATTGTACTCGTCTATCAAATACGATTCTTCTCGTCTCAACTCGAAACAATTTTCATGGGAAAGGCTCCCCTATACGCTTGAAAATATAAAAACAAATGGAGGTATCTGTACCGACCAATCGTTCTTTACTTCAGAAGTTGCAAAAGCTAAAGGCTTACCAGCATTTATATTTTCAGGCGCAGGTTCCGATGGATTTCATGCGTGGGTTGGTTATATGATAAAAAGTGGAAAATGGAACTTTTCCGTAGGTAGATTTGCCTCTGGAAAATTTGTTACAGGTAAAACGTATGACCCTCAGACTTGGGATATAGCATCTAGTCATTCACTCGAAAGCTTGAGCCAATCATTTCGTAGAAGTGCAAAATATAGACTAAACGAAATCCATACAATCTTCGCAAATTTGGATCTAGTAAACGAAAAATATAAAGAAGCAAAAGTTGCTGCTGAAAACGCAATAAAAGCCGATGTTAGAAATTTTGAATCGTGGTGTTGTTTACTTGAAGCTAATGAAAAATTAGAAGATACTTTAGGTGCTCAAAAAACATGTATGAATGCAATGAAAGCGTTTGCACGCTCTCCAGATAGTGATGCTCACTTCAGAACAATTATGATAAAAAAATTAAATGCATCAGGTAAAAAAGCTGAAGCAAAAAAAATGTCGAATGCGTTTGTTATAAAAAACAAAAATAATCGTCCAGATTTATCAATGTACTTTGCCCGAATGGAGTTGTTGTCAGATATTGAAGAAAATGATGTGCAGAAATTGAAAACGTCGTATAAGCGTTTATTTGGCATTTTTAAAAATGACTTAGGTATGACTTTACATGGAATAGTAATTCCCGTTCTAGAAAAACTGCATCAAGAAGGCAAAACCGATAAAATTAACGATATTGTAGAGCAAACTCGACAAATAATAAAAAAATCGAAAGATGAAACAATACAGTCTAATTTTGAAAGTGCATTACGCTCTCTAGGCAATAAAAAATAAAAAACAGTAAAAATATGTGTATATATTTTAGCTTGCAAACAAAAAGTAATAAGTCAGTATAAAGTAAGTATGATAAACAATTATGTATTCTCATCAGAGTCAGTTGGTGAAGGTCATCCAGACAAAGTTGCCGACTATATTTCAGACAGCGTTCTCGACGCATGTCTTGAACAAGATAAATTTAGTCGCGTTGCTTGCGAAACATTAGTTAAAAGCAACTGCGTTGTAATCGCTGGAGAAATCACAACAAAAGCGGTTTTAGATTATGAAAAGATAGTTCGTAAAGCTATCAATGAAATCGGTTATATTAATGATGACGATGTCTTCCATGCCGACAAAGTTTTTGTTTCAAATCTTCTTACAAAGCAATCACCCGATATTGCACAAGGCGTAGATGCTAGGAAAGCAAAAGGTAAAAAAACCGCAGAACAAGGTGCTGGCGACCAAGGTATTATGTTTGGATACGCAACAAACGAAACTCCAGAATATATGCCAGCAGCAATTATGTTCGCACATACAATTTTAACAGAGCTTGCAAAACAACGTAAGTCAGGTAAAGGTCCTAAGTGGTTGCGTCCAGACTGTAAAAGCCAAGTAGCAGTAGCATACGAAAACGGAAAAGTTGCATATATTGAAAACGTAGTAGTATCTACACAACACGCAGCAGGTGTATCGCATGCAACAATCGAAAAATACATTGTTGAAAAGGTTATCAAAAAAGTTCTTCCAAAGAAACTTTTGACAAAAAATACACAATTCCTCGTAAACCCAACAGGGAACTTCGTCGTTGGAGGTCCACAAGGAGACTCTGGCTTAACAGGTAGAAAAATCATTGTTGATACATACGGTGGATATGGTCGTCATGGTGGTGGAGCATTCTCAGGCAAAGACCCAAGTAAAGTTGACCGTTCAGCCGCATATATGTGCCGTTGGGTAGCAAAGAATATCGTTGCTGCAGGTTTGGCAGATAAATGTGAAATACAAGTTGCATACGCTATTGGGCATCCACAACCATTGAGCATTGCAATCGAAACATTTGGGACAGGAAAAGTAGAAGAAGAAAAAATTGAAAAAGCTGTTCGCAAAGTATTTAGTTTCAAGCCAGCAGATATCGTATCACAGTTGAACTTGTTACAACCAATCTATAAAAAGACAACAAATTACGGGCACTTTACAAAATCAGATTTGCCTTGGGAAGATATCTCAAAAGCAAAAGAATTGAAAGCTGCAATTAAGTAATTTTTAATTAGTATTGCGACCGATACGGCGAGAGCAGTGTCGGTCGTTTTAATTTTAAGGAAAAAATATTATGGCAAAAAAAGAGAAATATAAAGTAGCAGATATAAAGCTTGCTCCATGGGGCAGAAAAGAAATAGAAATAGCAGAACATGAAATGCCTGGGCTTATGGCAATACGCGAAAAATACGCTCCAAAAAAGCCTTTAAAGAACGTTCGCGTAAGCGGTTCACTGCATATGACAATCCAAACAGCAGTGTTGATAGAAACACTAAAAGCACTTGGTGCAGATGTACGTTGGGCAAGTTGTAATATATTTT
>JAGAOA010000173.1 GCA_017623955.1 Opitutales bacterium | reverse complement strand
TTCCGATCTCGAATTTGGTGGACTTCCAGTTTATTATGTAGATTGGACTCACAAACAATATCTTCCCAAAGTCAAAGAACTTTACGATGAATATCAAAAAATAGCCTATCTACAATTAGAACTTATGCAAGACCATAAAAAACTCGCCCCTGATGTTTATCTAACTGTTTATGGTGATGGCAGTAAAGTTGTAACAAACTATTCAAAATATTCTTTTAAATACGAAGACAAAGTGGTAAAATCTAAAGACTATCTTTTAATTAAAAATAAATAAAATGAAAAAATTTCTACTTCTTATAACAGTATTAACCATTGCAATATCGGCTTTAGCACAGACAGATAGCGATACCGAACAATACTTCAACACAGTTCAAGTTGATTTTGTAGGTACTGATGATGCTAAAGTGTCAATGAATTACCCTATAAAAAAGCGTAAAGACGGAGGCTGGCGTGTAAAAATCCCCAAAGAAGATTTGCTTGAAGAAACTATCATAGGCGTAGATATAAAAATACCAGCTTGCAATGCTAAAAAAGGCGAAGATGGTTATTTTATAACTACAACAAGTGCAATAGGTACTTTCAGACTCGACGAAGGCACTTGGGCTACAACACGCAACTACTACACATTCTTCGGGATGAAAACTCCCCGTACAACATGGGTTGCCATTGTAAAAAAGCTCAAGCTCGAATGGGAACAGCGTGTAGAAATTAGAAACGGCAATTATCAGGTTTTCCCTCGTTTCAACATAAAAAGAGTTGGCTTTAAACCTTACGAAGACATTATCGTTGATTTTTACGAACTCAAAGGCAAAAACGCTACGTATGCTGGAATGGCAAAGAAATATCGCCAATATCAGCTCAAACGTGGCGAAGTAAAACCACTAAAAGAACGTATCAAAAACAATCCAAAGCTTGAGATGATGGCAAAGTCTATCCTCTTACGAGTTCAACATGGTGCCAAGCCTATGTTAATAGATAAAGCAACAGGCAAGTGGATTCCAAAAGATCAAACACTCGAAACCGAACCACCAATGCACGTGCATGCAACTTGCGACCAAGTTACAGAGTGCATAAAAGCCTTGAAGGAAATGGGATGCGATAACCTAGTATTCCACGAAGTTGGTTGGAATATCAGAGGTCACGATGGTCGATACCCACAACTTTTGCCCGTAGAACCAGCTATTGGTGGCGAAAAAGCCTTGAAACGTACAATCGAGACAGCAAAAAGCTTAGGCTATTACATTTCACCTCACGTCAATCATACCGATGCTTACCGCATTGCTGATAGATGGAGCGAAGACTTTATCGCTAAACTTGAAAACGGAGATTTAATGTATGTCGGTTGTTGGTCTGGTGGAAAAGCTTACACCCCATGTCCCCATGCAATTTTCGACCTTTTTATCAAAGACGATTATCCAATGTTGCGTGATAGACTTGGCTTCAATGGTCTACACCATGTCGATGTTATATCTGCAATCTCTCCACGCGTATGTCACGACCCCAAACATCCGCTCAACCGCAAAGAATGGACTAAAGAATATTTGCGAATAATGAAATATGCTCATGAAATAACAGGAGGCTTCACCTCTGAATGTGGATTTGACCATGTTATAAAATATCTCGACTGGGCTTTTTATATCAATCATAAGAACCACCATTCCGATATCCTCGACCGTTATATACCTATTTGGCAGTTGGTCTATCATGGCATAGTTCCATCTTCTGCGTTTTTCTCCGATACCAATAATAACTTCAATAAAAATTGGGATGAAGTGCGTCTACATCATGCTGAATTTGGAGGACGACCAATTTACTATGGTATTTGGACAAACATAAAAAATCTTCCAAAAGTAAAAGAAGTTTACGACGAATACCAACATGTAGCCTACTTGCAATTAGAATTTATGGAAGATCATAAACAGCTTGCACCCGATGTTTATCTAACAGTCTATGGCGATGGCAGTAAAGTTGTAACAAATTACACACAATCTCCATATAAATACCAAAATAAGACAGTCAAACCTCGAGACTATCTACTAATAAAAGGTAAAAATATAACTGTAATAAATCAGTAATAAAACGCTAAACAACACGAAAGGCAATTCATCAAATTGCCTTTTCTTTTATACATAAAACGCATCTAACATCTAATTATCTAATAATTGCAACCTTGACAAACTATATACAAAACATAAAATCTATCCCGAATTTTTTTATATAAAGATGAAGAACTTTTATATCACAACAGCTATCGATTACGCAAACGGTTCGCCCCACTTAGGGCACGCGTACGAAAAAGTTTTAACCGATGTCATTGCAAGATGTCATCGCCTTAATGGTGAAAACGTCTACTTCCTCACTGGCTTAGATGAACATGGACAAAAAGTTCAACAAAGTGCTAGAAAAGCAGGCGTAGAACCTATCGAGCTCTGCAATGCGCAAGCAGAAAAGTTCCAAAACTTGTGCAAAATTTTAAGCATCTCTAATAATGATTATATTAGAACATCGCAACCACGCCATAAAAAAGTAGTTACCGATATCTTGCAAATGCTCTACGATAAGGGTGAAATCTACAAAGCAGAATACAAAGGTTTCTACTCTACACGTCAAGAACAGTTCTTACAAGAGAAAGATAAAGTAGATGGCAAGTGGCCAGAAATCTTTGGTGAAGTTGTTGAAATTACCGAAAGCAACTATTTCTTTAAACTCCGTCAATATCAAGACTGGCTTATAGACTACATACAAAATAACGAAAACTTTATCTATCCACGTTTCCGATCAAAACAAGTTATCGAATTCCTAAAAGAACCTCTCAACGACTTGTGCATATCTCGCCCAAAAGAACGTTTAGAATGGGGTATAGAATTGCCTTTTGATAAAGACTACGTAACGTATGTTTGGTTCGATGCCTTAGTAAATTACATATCGGCAGTGGGCTATAGAACAGAAGATTTCAACAAGAACTGGCCTGCCGACTTCCACGTTATCGGTAAAGACATTCTTGTTCCACCGCACTCAGTATATTGGCCAATTATGTTGCATGCCGCTGGCGTAGAACTTCCTAAATCATTGTTAGTACACGGATGGTGGTTGTCGTCTGGCGAAAAGATGTCAAAGACACTTGGTAACATCGTAAACCCGCTAGAACTAATCGAAAAGTTTGGAGTCGATGCATTCAGATACTTCTTAATGCGTGAAATGAATGTTGGGCAAGATTCTGATTTCTCTCTAGATCTTTTTGTAACTCGTTATACATCAGATCTCGGCAACGACTTAGGAAATCTCCTCAGCCGATTGCTCAATATGGGTAAGCGTTATTGCGAAAGTATTGTTCCTAGCGCAGGAGAAGACTTTGAATACGAAACACAACTCAAAGAACTCGCAAAGGAAACTACCGACGATGTTATGCGTCTTTACAATGGAATGCAATTCCATATCGCACTAGAAAAAACTTTCAATTTTATTCGTGCAATCAACAGATACGCCGAGCAACGTGCTCCTTGGAAACTTGCAAAAAGTGAAGATCCAGCCGACAAAGCTCTCTTAAACACAACATTAGCAAATATGGCAGAAGCTATTAGAATTTCGGCAGTCTTACTAACTCCCATAATGCCTTCTGTATCCGATAAAATTCTAAACCTTATCGGAGCTGGTAGCATTGACAAGTTTGAAGGCAACTTAGAATGGTCAACAATGCTCACTGGGGCAACACTTGCACCACAAGAG
>JAGAOA010000172.1 GCA_017623955.1 Opitutales bacterium | reverse complement strand
AGCGAGATTTATACATCTTTCTACTGATATGGTTTTCGATGGTAGTGACGCTCCGTATGTCAATACCGATATTCCTATGCCTTGTACTCTGTATGGCACTACAAAACTTATGGCAGAAAAAAAGGTCTTAAAGATTTCAGCCCCCACAACAATAGTTTTACGCCTTAGTCACGTTAGTGGAAATAGTTTGACAACAAAACGTTCTCTTCATGAAAAATTATTGCGAACATGGGCATCTGGCGAGAAAGTTCAATGTAAGACAAACGAGATAAAATGCCCATTATCTGCATCTATTTTGGCTGATTTATTGGTAGAACTTTGTTTGCGTCCTAAGCTTAGTGGTATTTATCACTATGCAGGGGCAGAGGCGTTGAGTCGATACGAAATGGCTCGCAGAATAGCAGTTCATTTTGGATTAAATCCCGATGAATACATTGAAGCTGTGGAAGGCGATAGAGAAATGAATTTGCAACTTGATTGTGGTGCATTGCTCTCGCGTGTAAAGACTCCATCACCAACTTTTGCCGAGTTACTTGAAGAGATGAAAGTTCCTTCAGACATAGAAGATTGGCTAAAGTCGAAGACTGGACGTTTGCCAATCAAGCGTTTCAAATTGTAGTATGATATTTCTTTTTAGAGTTTTTTTTCTAAGTGCAATATTTGTTAATGCAGGTGTTGCGTTGTATTCAACTGAATTTGATAAGCGTCTAACAGAAACATCTCTGCAAAATCTTCAAAAAAAAGTAGCGGTAGAATTAAAAGATGCAGGAGCTACTACGGCACTATTTTTAGCCTATGAAAACGGAACGTGTAAAGCAGGTCGAGTTTTTGAAATAAAGCCATCTAAAGAAAAGTTTGATTATAAAAATACTGTATTTCCTTTGGGTAAAAGTTCTGTTGCATTAGTATCGCTTATGGCTTTAAATATGCAAGAATGCGGGCTTTTAAAAGTTTCTAGCAATGTTTCAAGTTACTTTTCAAAATTCAGAACTTCGCATGGTAACGTAAATGGTGTTACTTTTGAAAACTTGCTTTCACAGACTGCGGGTGTTCCGTATTTAGCTGATAAAATTCCATTAGATAGTTCTGCCGAGGAATTTTTAGATACATTGGCTCAAATGAATTTTTCCATATCTGGAACATCGTATTATCCGTCTGTTGCATCTCAAGCAGTGGCATGTTATGGGCTTGCATATTTGTTTGAAAATTCTAGTAAAGATTTAAAAAAATCATTTGTAAGAGCAAGTAGAAAGTATTTGTTTACTCCGCTCAAAATTGATGTCGTAAAGTTTCGCAATTATGATAAATGGTCATTCCCAGTTGCCTCTTTTGCCCTTAGTTTAGAGGGCATTGAACATTGGTTAGTTTGTGAAACTTCTAAAAATCCGCCAATTTTGACTGCTACATACATAGCTTCCCGCCGAAGTAAATTTTCAATAGATTCACCGTTCTCAAACGGATGGCAGAAAGTGGAAAATGCTCCTATGGAAGCTGTGTGTATGAAATCTTCGCATAATGTAAATATAATTTATCGAACAGGTAATGATTCTTTTGCGTTATCGTTGTTCGTTAAAGATGGTGATGAAAAAAAACTTTCAAAAATATTTTCAAGAATTATAGAAAGAGTAAATTTATTGTTAACAGAAAATAAGAATTGATTATGAAATATTTGTTAGTTGCAGTCCTTTTTTGTGCTAGTGTGTGTTTTGGTAATATGAAAATAGCATTTGTAGCTGATAAATCATACTTGCAAGCAAACTCAGCAATCCTAAATGGTATAAAAAATGTATCTAAAGAACTTTCTGTCAGTAGAGGTGAACAAATAGATGTTGTTTTTTTGGAGTTAGATAATTCCAAAAAACAGTCTGATATGCTTTCTAATCTTTATATGAATGGGTTTTCTGGTGCTGTTTTATTGCCAGTAGATAATAATGCAGAGTTGTCTTCAAAAATATCAGAATTAAAAAAAGCACATTTCCCAGTAGTTGTATTAGATAACAAAGTAAACTTCTCCGATGCATTATGTTCCATTTATACAAATCAAGATATGCGTATAGCCTTGATTGAAAACGTAATAAATAAGCGTTCGTCAAAAAATACTAAGATAGCTTGTTACTTTAAAGGAGCTATTCCTAAGTCTGTCCCTGTTAATGATGATGTTCAAATAAAGAATCTTTTACAGTATTCGTCTGATTTTTATTTATTCACTTCTATTCTGAAACCTAGAATTTTATCGATAGATGTTGTAGATTTTTACAGTTCTTACGCCGATACAAATAAAGTTGAAATAATGCGTAGAGATAGTTATGGTGAAATATTCTTTTCACCTAATGTCTTGCTAAATATGCAACCAATTACTCCCGATACAGATAGAGCTTTTGCGTTATGTGTTGGAGCATTGCCAATGCTTGAGTTCTATTTTGCAACATCTGCTATAACCGATTGTATTTATGATGATTATTATGGGTGGGGTGTTTTTGCTGTTCGAGCTATTGTAGATTATAAAAATAATGTAAAAATTTCATCACAAACTACATTGCGTCCTATTTATGTTACAAAAGAAAACTATAAAATTTTCTCTAGCGATTGGCAAAAGTGGTTGCGTTAGCAAACGTATATAATTAAAAAAATAAAAAAAGATGACATCGCATTATGTTGATGTCATCTTTTATCTAAACAAACTTATTATTGCCCGTTTTTTAAGTATTCATTTTTTTCAGAGAGGGGCAGTCCTAATCTTTTATCAGCTTTTTATTTTTGAAATTAGATTTTTTATTTATCCATTTTCACTTCATTCCAAACTTCTTGATATTTTTTGTTCAAGTCGCCCATATCCATTATTAACTGTCCTGTTTTATATAAAATAGATGGGAATACTCTATCAAAGTCAATGTCTTTTGCAAATTTTTTTGCACCATCAACAGGAGCAAAGAAACAAGTATATTCCATGTTTTTTGCCGCATTTTTAGGTTCAATAAAGAAGTTTATAAATTTGTATGCTAATTCTTTGTTTGGAGCAGTAGAAGGTATTACCATATCGTCGCAACTAATTGAAACACCTTCACGAGGAATCATAATATCTAAGTGTTTTGCTTCAGATATAGCTTGTAAGAGGTCACCACTGTAACCTTGAACTACCAAAAATTCTCCCGATGTGATACCAATTTTGTATACTTCGTTATCGAATTTAGCTAGGTTTTTCTTCCATTCTAGAATTTGAGTTTTAGCTTTATTCAAAGCGGAATCGTCTGTTGTATTGATTTTGCTACCAACGTAGAATAACCCAGCTCCTATTGTTTCACGCATATCATCTAAAAGAGTCATTCTACCTTTGAGATCAGAACGCGAGAATACATTCCACGAATTTTCTATTTTACCAAGTTTTTCTTTATTGTATGCTATGCAAGTGTAACCCAACATATATGGAATACTGTAAAGCATAGTGCTGTCGAATGCTAGGTTTGCAAGGTATAATTTATTGATAAATTTTGAATTTGGTATTTTAGCTAAATCTAGTTTATCAATCATTTTTTGTTCATACATAAGTTTAGCCATATAGCTTGTGGGTATGATTATATCATAGCCAGTTGCTCCTGCTTTGAGTTTCGAGTACATAAACTCATTAGAGTCAAAGGTATCGATTATAACCTTACAGTTGTACTTTTGTTCGAATTCAGCAACGAGCGTCTCGTCGATGTAATCCGACCAAGTATATACGTTTAAGGTAGGTTTGGAAGGTCCGCACCCTACAATTAATGTGGAGAGCAGCAATGCGATGCTCGTTAGTGTTTTAGTGAGTATGTTTTTCATTTTTTTTTTTACAAGAAATAACGTTTAATTGTTTCTTATAATTAAGCGGTTTTTTTGCGTGTAAGCAAATTGCCAATTATGGCTACTGTAAATGTGACCGCCATAAATACGACTGATAATGCATTTATGATAGCAGGTGGACCATGTTTCATCATACTATATACCTTTACTGGCAAGGTAGTACTTCCAGGTCCACCTACGAAAAACGTTACGACGAAATCGTCCATAGATAGCGTAAACGCCATCATTGCTCCTGCGACAATTCCAGGAAGTAGTAGAGGTAAAATTATCTTTATAAAGATTCTTGTAGAGCTTGCCCCTAAATCTTGAGCCGCTTGTATGAGATTAAAATCGAAGTCTTGAAGTCTAGCCAAAACAGTAAACGCAACAAAGCTTACGCAAAAAGTTATATGAGCCATAATAACAGTTGCAAGTCCTAGATTTATTTTTAGACTTACAAACATCAACAGTAAGCTGATACCCATTAACACATCGGGGATAACTAGCGGTGCATATATTAACGCATAGTGCATTTTTTGAGTATTGCTACGTTTGTACGCATTCAAAACCCAAGCCGCAAGAGTTCCAATTATAGTGGAAAAGAAAGTAGCCACTAACGCCACGAATAGCGTATTCATTGTTGCATTAATTACAGAATGGTCTTTGAATAGAGCCACATACCATTTGAAAGAAAATCCAGTCCACGCACCGCCATATCTCGATGCATTAAACGACATCGAAATCAACATTACTATTGGCAAGTACATAAATATAATTACCAAAATAGTAATTATAAGCGATGTAAATCTGGAGTTTGTTTTAATCATTTAGTTGGAACTCCTCTCGCAGCGTTTTTTGCTCCCGATGCATTTTTCGACAAGTGTCGATTTTTTATCATAGAAAGTACAATTGGTATAGTAATTATAATTGAAAGCAACGCAGCTAGAGCCGCAGCCTCAGGTAAATTTCTGTAAGCCGATGCTCTGATAGCAATTTTATTACCTAGCATTTCACCATTAACCCCACCTACTAAATCTGGAATTGCATATGAACCCATTGCAGGAATTAGCACAACTAAAACAGCTGTAAATATACCTCTTTTAATACCTGGCAAGAATATAGAATGGAATGCCTTAAAGCGAGATGCTCCCAAGTCTTGAGCAGCTTCTAATAGCGAATAATTAAATTTTTCTGCGGCGGCATATATTGGCAAAATAGCAAAAGGTAAACTTGTGTATACCGAAACTATTATTACCGATCCAATATTATTCAACAGAAACACATCATCAGGCAAAACTCCTATTGCTATTAGACTTTTTCT
>JAGAOA010000171.1 GCA_017623955.1 Opitutales bacterium | reverse complement strand
TTCCGTATTGTGGCATAGGTAGATTTAGTCTGCGTCCACCTATTGCACTTACAAAGTTTGGATTTCTTCCGAACGCCCAACGCATAATATCTAGGTTGTGCACTTGTTGTTCTACTATGTGGTCTCCACATGTCCAAGTAAATAGTCCCCAGTTGCGAAGTTGATATTCCAACTCTTCGGGATCAAATTCCGGAGGCGTTTTTAAATCCATTCCGTCAAAGTGCGATAAAAACCAATAACATTGTGCATATAAAATTTCTCCAATTTGTCCATTATGAACACGCTTAATGGCTTCTTGGTATCCTTTATGGTATCGACGTTGAACCCCACTTATGGCGGTTAGTTTTTTCTGTGTTGCTGTTGATGCAAGTTCGTACATTTTTCTAGCTTGAACAGAATCTACACAAATGGGCTTCTCCATTAAAACGTGTTTGTTGTGCTTGATTGCGAACTCAACTTCTTGTGGACGAAATACAGGAGGTGTTGCAAGCACTGCAATATCGCCACATTCTATTGCTTCTTTGTATGCATCTAAGCCTACGAATATGCGAGATTGTGGAACATCGAAAATATCAGTTTTATTTGGATATTTATTTGCTTGTTCTGATGCCTTTTTGTGTAATTGTTTTGCACAATCTTCAAAGGCATCTGCAATAGCAACAATTTTTGTATTATAATTTATTTTAAAGAGGGCTTTAATTGCCTTCCAACCACTTCTTCCAGAACCAACTATTGCAACCTTGAGTGTGTCAGAACCTTTTGTCTTGGCAGATGAATACATTGGCATTGCAGATAACGCCAATGTTGAAGCGGTAGCTTTTATAAAATTTCTTCTGCCAATAAAATCCATATTTAAATATTTTCCAAAAAAAACTTTCAGTTGCGAGTATTTTTTTTATTTTTTAGCAAATAAAATTTTGTAGAAAAACGTGTAGCAGTAAAAACTTGATTACTCAGGAGTCTGTAATTGAGTAGATTTTACTGTTTATCCGCAAATAAATACTTTACATATCTTTGAAATATTGTGATACTGTCGTGTGTATTGTTAAGAGATGAAATCAAAGTTCAACAGTTTTATTGTAGTGACAATATTGGCAGCCTCGGCAGTGGCAGCTTTGTGTTTCTATTCTGAATGGCAAGGTATGGTTGAAGAAAACGAGCAGTTACGTAAACATCAAAAAGACTTGCAAGCTCGCGTTGATGACCTTCAGAAAGATTGGGAGTATAAGAACGAATATTATAATAGATTGATATCTGATCCCGAATTTGTAGAACGCGTTATAAAAAATAAATTGGGTTATGCTAATTCAGAAGATTTTGTGTTTAGGTTTAAAGATTCTGAAACAGTTGATTCTGCTGATAATCCAGAAAAAAATGATTTTATTGCACCTACATTGCCTGTTCGCAAAAACTTATTTACAAAGATAAAAGAATTTTTTGGTTTTGGACAAAAATCTTCTGTTGTTGTTCAGAATTCGTTGGCTAGTAATGATAAAAATGTAAAACCAGCATACAGAGTTGATATAGCAAATGCTTCTAGTGAGGTTGATAAGAATAAAAAACGACTCTTGCAAGGAATTGAAAAAAGTGTTATGATTAATGACAAAAATAATTTACTTGGAAATTCAATGACGTTGCCTTTGCCTGAAGGAGTGTCTTTAAATTCCGATACAGTAAAAGGTTCTCTACAAGAAGCAGAAATGAGACCCGTCAAAATCAAGTTGGGTGGTACAAATGTATCGGTTAAAAGGGTTGCAGTTGTACCGTTTAAATCAGTTCGTTTTATTTCTCGTCAGTAAGTTAAGATATGAAAATTTCAAGAGTTTGGTGGTCGGAGAGTAGTGAAATTGTAGTTGTGTTAAATCGAGATTGTTCGTTTATTCCGCACATCGAACTAGAAAATACTTATATAAAAACGGTTTCGGTATCTAGAGCCGATAAACATAAATTTGCAAAATATAGTTCTTATTATATAGCTGATGGAGTTGCTCATTTTTTGATTTCAACTAGAGCTTTCCCAAATGTTCAAAGAGGAAAATCTTATTATTTGTGTGGAGATTTCAATGGTTGGGGAAATGCTATCGGAAATGATTTATGGAAGATGGAAACTATGCATAACGATAAAAATTTTCGTTATAAAATTTCAGTTCCAATTTCTCGTCTAAATTTTAAAAAGGCATTGTGTCAATTCAAATTTGCAACAGTTGATGGTACATGGTTAGAGCCAAATAGAGATGTTCCTAATATTTATGTTGATAAACATAATAACTCCAATTTGCTCTTGAATTTGAGTACTAGTGGCAATCACGTTTTCATTGTTAAGACTTCGGCTCCATGTCAACTTAATGAACCCGTAAAATTGCGTTTGTTAGATTATAATTTAGTTTGCGATGTAGATGAATCTATATTGTTGTCTAAGATTTATTCTAATGCATCACTGGGGGCTCATTTAGAAAATGGTAAAACTGTTTTTAGATTGTTTACACCACGTGCAAGTAGAGTATGGGTTGTTCACAAAAAAATAGGCGAACGCTCTGCACATTTTATCCCAGCAGAATGTAGCGATGGCGCTGTTTGGGAAGCTCTTGCCGATAGTGATTTGAGAGATAGTATGTATGCTTTCAGTGTCGATGGCAATAACCAGAATAATACAACTTCTTTCAATAAAAATCAATTAGTAGCTGATCCGTATGCCAATGCAATGCTCAACTCTAGTGGTTGGTGCATTGTCAAATACGATTCACAACTGCCTAGAGCTAATACTTCATTTCAACCTCCGTCTTGGCACGATTTAGTTATTGTCGAAGCTCATATACGTGATATTTTGGCAAATGCAAAAATTGATATTAATGATACACAGCGTCAAGGTTTTGTCGGCTTAGAAAAGTGGTTGCAATCTCCCGATTGTTATCTGCGTAAGTGTGGGGCAAATTGTGTTGAATTACAACCTATCCAAGAGTTTACATATCAAAATAAATCAGATTATGAGTGGGGGTATATGCCAGTGAATTGGTCTGCTCCAGCCAGTGCTTATGCTACTTCGCCAGAAAACGCTTCTCAGAACGATGAATTTGCAAATCTTGTAAAAGCTTTTCATAATGCAGGATTAGCTGTTATTTTAGATGTGGTTTACAATCACTATGGCGAACCTAATTTTTTAGCGTTTGTAGATAAACAGTATTACTTTGTAACTGAATTTAATGGAACTCTCTCTAACTGTAGCGGTTGTGGAAATGATTTTCGTGCATCTACACCAATGGCAAAACGTCTGATTTTAGATACTCTAAAGAAGCTTATGTTAAACTATGGCGTAGATGGTTTTCGCTTTGATTTAGCTGAACTTCTAGGTATAGATATTCTCATTGAGA
>JAGAOA010000170.1 GCA_017623955.1 Opitutales bacterium | reverse complement strand
CTTTGATGAGTTTATTTAATAAAAAAAGGCACTTCGTTGAAGTGCCTTATAGTATAAATTAAAACTCATCATCAAAGAAAACGCGGTCTCGCACGTTTTACTTACGGCGACGATAGGCTACAAATGCTAAAGCTATTGCTCCGAATATCATTGCCCATTCGGCTGGCTCTGGTACTGCAACCAAAGATAAGTATCCTGAATTTTTGTCCCAATATACAGATTGAGCCAAGTCCGCATTCTCTTTGCTTCCAGCCAATATGAAAGAAACAGAACCATCTTCACCCAAGAATTTTTCGTCTATCGAATCAATTTTTACAAGATTTTCAGAGAAATCTTCAATATACATCTTACCAATGATTCCAGTTGAAACAGTACTAAAGCTTAATGAATTTCCACCCAATAAAACGCTCAAAGTGTTTGTAGTAGCAGAATTAAGCATCAATCCTTCAAACGAATTATCAGCACCTAATTCAAGTCTAGCCGAACAATCTTTACCAACCTCTAAAGTGATATTTTCCTGACCTTGAGTATCAGATATTGCCAATGCGTTAGATGAATTTAATTGCAAAGTGGAACTTCTCATAATGAGATTGTAATCACCTATAATAATAGAACCTTCATCAGAATCACTAACAGTCACAGTAGCACCATGAGAAATTTCCCATCTACCATTAAAGTTCGACTTGTTAGTAGCAGATTGTCCCGATATTGAAGATGCTCCAGACCAGAAGAACCAATGATGTGTATCAGGATTAATGGTTCCATTTACGGCATTCAAACCAAATGTAAACTTACCACCCAACGAGTTTGAACCAAGGTAAGTCTTATAAGAAGTATTATCGAATTTTGCATTTAGAACCGAACCAGCTTCGATAATAAACGAAGCTTTTCTTACTTCTGTAGTCTGAGCAGAATTCCAATTTAATATTGCATTATTTTTTGCAGATATTGTAGCATTTCCATCATTTGAAAAGTGTGATTTTCCGCTGAGATTTACGTTTAAAGTAACATTATCGGCATGAATACCGTATGTCAAAATACCAACAGAAGAAGCTCTTTCTGTTGCAGAAATTGTTATATCGTAATCGTTGCTATCTGCACGAAATACCATACCATTAAAACCGAAACAATTTGTACCTGTACCGCCAGAAGTTTCATCAGAAACAAGTTTTGTACCTGTATAATTGTGAGCATCTATATAACATGTTAAGTCCTTATTACCTATATGGCGAGCCGAACCACGATAATGAGTAATAGTTACATCGTTTGCACCAATATCAAATTGGGGATACTGAACTATCAAGCCATAATCACTTTCGGTTTTTACTCCACTTCCAATATCAGCGAAAGCCAATACTGATGATCCCAACAGAAATGCTGAAAATAAAGTTGAAAATTTGTTCATTTTAAAATCCTTTCTTATTACAACAGTAGCAACGAATACCCCCCCCCTAGAAAATTTGTCAAGTCTTTTTTTAAAAAAAATTTATAGACGCAACACGAAACAATCTAATTACAAAAGATAATTGGAAAAAATCGGCTTAGAACAAACTTGGGTTGTAAGAAGTAAAACGTGCGAGATTGTCCCGATACTTTCGCGTTTTATGAACCGAGCACCACTGTGGCGAAATCTATATACAAAAAAGGCGTTTCTACTGAAACGCCTTTAAGGTATTTAGAAAACATTTATTTTTCGCAACAGTGGTACGTCCACACCCGTTTTTTATGGTTACCAACCAAACGAGGAACGCCCCTGCTGTTTTGTTATTTGCTTTTCACCAATCCATACAGCCGCACCAGCATAATTCAGCTCTAATTGAAAAGTATAAGTCACTTCATTTAGGCTTGAATTGCGTTCTCTGTCTTCCAAAATTTTACCAGTTAAAGTTATCTTGGGGCTAGGCACACTTTTCCCCAATACTTTGGCTTGATTTTGAGCCATATTGTAGGTAGTCGGGTCAGAACTAACAATCAAGGCTTTTCCAGAATTTGTAAGCGTAATTTCTATCTTTTTCGTAAGCATATCGGTATCAATATTTTCAGATGTTCTATTGACAATTCTGCTTACAACCAACCTAATTGGCTTCTGCTCCGGAATTCTTTCAAAAGCCCCCGATGAAAGCATTTCATTAACTAAAGTAATCGCAGCAGTGTTCCAATCAGCAATATTTATTTTATTTGTAGATATGATAGTGCGAGCGCCACCCGATTCAACATATCTAGCATTTTCATCTCCTGCGCATCCAGAAATAACGATTATCCCCAATGCACATAAAAAACTAATAATCTTTTTACTTTTCATATATTATCTTCTTTAGAATTAATATTCGCGAACATCTGCAAGAAATTTCAATGTAAAATCTACCGCAGAAACAGACGGAGCTACTGCCGAAATAAATTTATGTTCTCCACCTTCTAATACGACAGTTTCCCACTTTGATGTCGACGTTCCAATCTGCATTCCGTTTGCATCTATCCATGAAAACTGGTAATTTACAGAACGAACGTCAGATGATACATTCGCAAGACGGACTTGAATTTTCAAGAGACCTTCAACGTATGCCTGATTAATAGCAACAACTTTGGCATAATCCTTTAGAGATGAATCGGTTATAATGCGTTTATCCTCTATGTATTGAGGTTTTGCGAACTCTTCGGCAGGTTTGTATGTGTTCACAGTCGAAGAACATGAACACACTAGTATTGTTAAGCAAACTAAGATATATGTTGTAAAAATATTCATAATATTAATTTTGTTTTATTTTAGATATATCGGTTTTCTTCTTCTTAAAATCAAACTTGCGAATTATAATATTACCAGTTCCCCCCATTGTTTTTACATAGATAACATTTACGCCTTGCTTGTCAACATCTACAATTTTGCCTTCTATGTTAATTTTACAATTAAGAGGTGTTGCGAATCTAGCAATTTTTATCTGTTTTGGCAGTGTAGTCCAGATGCGTAAATCAGCATCATTCATAAGTGATTGATACAATCCCATCGCAGCATGAACTAAAATTCCATAATCTCCTGCCGCACGTGCGGCAAAATATTCGCCAGTCGACTTGGCAGCAGCACTTAGAATTGAGCGAGTAATTACATAAGGTAATTCAATATCAAACTCTTCCTGAATAATAGCATCTAAATCTGCAATCGTATCAAAGTTAATGTTTTTGTTCCCTGCAACAACATTCAAACGAGATCTGAAAGAACTTTGTTTTTGTAAATAAGGAAAATTTACAGCAATATGTGGAGCATTTCTAGCCACAACAAATATTGGCAAATCTAAACGAACTTGCTTTTTAATCGGAGCTACACCAGTTTCCCAAATTATGTATGTAATATTCCCCATTGATTGCGATTTACCATTCGCCATAGCTTCAATAGCCGTTATGTCTTCAATTATTGCCGATGATTTATTTCCCAATATTTCCGAGCAATTTCTAAACATTGAAGCAGACAATTCAATATCAGCTCTAGTTTGTGCATAATTTGCAAAAAATAACCCCCCTAACCAATATCCAAATGGATTTACATATAACGCCTCCGACTGACGACTAACATCGGTTTTATAAGCGTTGCCGTAAATAATCTTTAATTGCGCCTCTACCGCCGATATACTTTGTAGTGCATTTACAGAATTTACAGAACTCTTTGCCTGTGCAGATTTTAAAGCATCAGACTTTTCTTGAATTCGCTCTAAATTATAATGTTTAGCACTATCCTGAAAATTTTGCAATCGTTTTAGTTCAACAGCAGCCTCATCGAAGCACTTTGTTTCAATGTAATTGAGAGCCTGATAGATACAAAGCATTATTTTATCGTAATTATATCCTTTGTAATCAGTGTACGATTGATTTGTAAAAAAGGATGTAGCCTCTTCAGTCAATCTTACTTTGGGTTGATTTTCGTAATAGCAAATTTTTTCAAAAGCTTTTTTGAATGATTTTTTACTACTTATAAAATCTGCATTGGCTCTAGCGATGGCACCTTCCTCCAAAAGCCAAATAAGCATATCGCTATCGTTGCTATCATTTGTAGCCTTTTTGACTTTTACTTCTGCAACCGAAACATCTCCAGCTTTCCAAGATGCACGCAAGCTTGCAGTCTGCGATGTATAAGTAGCACACCCCGCAACAATTAAAGATATTAAAACTAAAAAAACAATTCTCACCTTTTATAAATGCTATTTTATGGAAACCTAATAAATTTGTAAAATGTTTTTTCATTTTTTTGGACAACAAAGAAGCCGTTTCAATGAAACGGCTTCTTCTAAAAATTGGATGCAGGGATTGGATTTGAACCAATGACCTTCAGGTTATGAGCCTGACGAGCTACCATGCTGCTCCACCCTGCGACATTATCTGTACATATAGACCATATTTTTTGTACAAAAGCAAGCACTTTTTTCATTTTTTTGCAATTTTTGCAATAAAAAGACATAAAAAAACAACATTTTTATGCCTTTTTTAACTAAAATTAGCCGTATTTATCAGTAAATTTGTGATAAAAAATGCCGTTCAGAAATCACAGGAATTCCCGCTTTTTTAGCTACATAAACATCTTCGTCAAACTCTCCATACGGAGTATAAACACTCTGCTTTGCCCCAACAACAACATAGTCTGGATACGAAGAAATACTTTCAACAATTGACCCACCCTGACGAAGAATCAAGCTTTCAACCTGTCCGATTGTCATATCAGAAAAATTGCCAACGACTCTAAATGATTTTCTAAAATCTATTTGCGAATAATCAAAAAAATTATCGGCAGATACAACGCGTTCTCCTCTAAGTCCAACTATTTTAGCGACATCTCGTTGCTTGTTTTGCACTGTGCGTTTTGCTATTGGAACAATTTTTGATACTTTTCTAGGCTTAATTGGGGCATCAAAACTCTTTTTAAAAGAAGAAATATCAAACTTGTTACTAAGACGATGAAAAATCCTTGCACAGATTACAGCATCGTCTAGCGCATTGTGATGATTAAAAGCTGGAAGTTGAAAATACCTAGCGACAGAATCAAGTTTATGGCTATCTATGGAAAGATTTTTCTTACTTATACACAAGGTACAGTAATAGTCAAAATCTGGTTTTTTCAAACCGTAATGCTCAATTACACTTCTCAAGCAAGATATATCAAACGCCGCATTATGAGCAACGACGATATCGGAAAATTTGTCGCTAATGTTATCCCAATATTCTGGGAGTGTAGGAGCATTACGTACATCGTATTGTGTTATACCATGAACTCTAGTATTCCAATATTGAAAAGGAGCTAACGGATTTATCAACTGATGAATTTTCTCGACAATGTGTCCATTCTCAACACGAACAATTCCGACAGAACAAATAGAAGTTCTATCGGAATTAGCTGTTTCAAAATCTAGAGCGGTATAATTTATAAGTATCTCCTTTAAAATTATTACTGAACAGAAAATTTGAAGATAGTTGTGGTATCGTATGTTTGACCAGGAATTAAAGTTGTTGTTGGGAAATCTTCAGCGTCTTGATTTGGAGAATCGGGGAAGTGTTGAGTTTCAAAACACATACCATAGCGATATCTATACTCCTTACCAGCCTTACCTTTTTGACCTTTCAAGAAATTACCACAATAGAACTGTACACCAGGTTCTGTTGTGAAAATATCCATTTGTCTACCACTAATTGGCTCATAAACACGAACTGCAAAGGTCATAGCAGAAAGATTTCCACCTTTATTGAGAACCCAATTATGATCGTACCCACCGCCATACTTTAATTGACAATTATCTTCTTCTATACGCGAACCTACCGTCTTAGGACGACGAAAATCAAATGGAGTACCTTCTACTTCATCTAAATCTCCTGTTGGAATTAAATATTTATCTACTGGGGTAAACTTATCGGCATTGATTGTTACTTCGTGATTTAAAATAGATCCATTTCCAGCACCGAAAAGATTGAAATACGAATGTTGGGTTAAATTACAAACCGTTGGTTTATCGGTTGTAGCCTTGTAATTTACTGTAAGTTGATTTTTATTATCGAGCGTATAAGTTACGACTACTTTCAAATTTCCAGGAAAACCATTTTCGCCATCAGCAGAAAATAATTCTAACTTGAGTATGGCAGAATTTTCATTTGATGAGGCTTCGACAACTTTCCAAACTTTCTTATCAAAACCAACAAAGCCACCATGCAAAGAGTTGCCATTATTATTTTGTTCTAAAGTATATTCTTTACCAAACAACTTAAATTTTGCGTTGGCAATTCTATTTCCATAGCGTCCGACAACTGCACCAAAATAATCGCTTAGAGTTTCATAGTCTGCAATATTATCAAAACCCAAAACAACATCGACAAATTTACCATTGCGATCAGGAAGATGAAGTTCGGTAATAATTGCCCCATAATTTGTTATCTTAACAACAACATCATTATCATTTTTCAATGTAAAAAGCTTTGTTGATTCGCCATTTTTAGTCTTACCAAAGTTTGACTCTTTTATCGACTGCCCAAATGCAGTACACGCTATTACTGTGGCTATTATAATTGATACATATTTTTTCATAATATTTCCTTTTGTTTTTTTAAAAATTCTACCATTTTTTTGAATGCCATACCACGATGGCTTATATTATTCTTTTCTTCTGCGGTCAATTCAGCGGTTGTTTTATCGAGTTGTGGGACGTAAAACAATGGATCATAACCAAAACCACCACAACCAACTGCTCCATGATTGATAAACCCCTCTATTTTTCCCTCAAATAGATATTCTTCAGAATCTGGAGATATCAAAGCTATGGCACATACAAAGCGTGCCGAACGTCTATCATTGGGAACATTTTCTAATTCTTTTAAGAGCTTATCGTTATTACATAAGTCTGCATTAGCCCCATCAACTCCTGCATAGCGTGCGGAATAAATCCCAGGTGCTCCATTTAAAGCATCGACAACTATTCCGCTATCATCAGCCATAACATAAGCATCTTGCACTAGTTTTTTCAATGCTCTTGCTTTTATAAATGAGTTTTCGGCAAATGTTTTACCATCTTCAAGAGGCGAAGCAAAACCATCTACACAATCGCTCCCCAGAACATCGCAATCAATTCCAGCATTCTCAAACATTTGCGAAAATTCCAGAACTTTATGTTTATTTGATGTCGCTATATAAATTCTCATTATTCGTGTTCTATTTTAGTATTCAACACTTTTACACGCAAAGCAGGAACATCAACAAATTCATTGCTAGATTCTGCCATTGCAGCTTCTAATGCGCCCATTTTTGCATCAAAGTTATCTACATTCGATACAAATATGGCTTCTGGAGTTGCGGCTCTGACGGCTGCGCCCCACTCTGGCTCGCCTTGATGACTTAAAATTATGTGTTCTAAACGTTCAAGCAAATCGGAATTCAAACCACATTTTATACCTGCACGACGAATAATTCTATATCCTAGAACAACATGACCTTGCAAAATACCAATTCTAGTTCTATCGGGAGCAAGATTTTGCGAATATTCTAAGACTTTCCCAATATCGTGCAAGACTGCACCCGCCAAAGCCAAATCTCTATCTACTTCTGGATATAATGGTGCCAACGTTGCCACCATTCTAGCACAACGCAAAGAATGTTCAAGCAAACCAAACATATATGCATGATGCATTTTTACCGCCGCGGTTGAGGTAAAAAATTTTCCTGCGGTACTTTCTAATGCAAAATTTACTGTTTCACGCAGTGTTAAATCTTCGATAGATGCTATAATAGTTTCTAATTCTTGACGCATTTTTTCTGGATCATGAGGAGAAACCGGAGCAATAGCTGCGTAAACTTCAGCAACCTCAACATCTTCCAACTTACGAACGGAATCTAATTTTGGACTTAACCGACCTTGATAAAAATCGGTAGTTCCACGCACCTCAAAAACATCGCCAATTTCTGAATCTTTAAGTATATCGAATACTGGAGAATTATCGAAACACATCGTTGAAAATGATGATGAATTGTCACCAAATTCAATCATCAAAAATTCACTTCCGTTTTTCGCTAATCGTATACTTAAAGCCTTAAGAACCGCGATGAGTTCAAATGAAATTTTACCATCGTCTTCTTTGAAATTTTTTAAGTCTGAAATCTTCAACATTTATTCCTTCATTTTAATTACCAAACGCGACCACTCGCCCATTGGCATTCCTTCGCATGATTGTTGACGACCGTCTAAACGCGATAAGAAATACTCTTTTACTTTTTCGTTTTCTGTGGCTAAAATACCGCTCAAAACAAGCGTTCCACCAGCTTTTACAGAATCGATAAGATTGTCGGCATAAATACAGAGAACATCGGAAATTATATTTGCTAAAACAATATCAGCCTTTTTTCCCTCAAGAGCACGCTCAATACCAGCATGTTCAAAACTCATATTTTGCATAGCAATATTATTTAGTGCGGCATTTTCGATACTTACACGCACAGCTTCTTCGTCTCTATCAAAACCAAAGACCTTGCCAAAACCATACATTTTAGCAGTTAGTGCCAAAATACCAGAACCACAACCTGCATCAATTATAAATTTGTCGGAAACATCGCCACCGCAATCATCTATATAATCAAGCATACTCATAGCACATAGGCGAGTTGTTGGATGATCTCCCGTACCAAAAGCCAGACCTGCATCAAAATAAAAAACCTTTTGATTTTCTGGTTCTTTAAAATCTCCACGCATCCAAAGTGGAACCCAATTTAAATCGCGATAATTCCATGCAGTCAAAAACTTTTTATATTCGTTCTGCCAATCGCAATCATTTATGTCTTCTATAACATGAGCTGTTGGGAGTTCTGGGAATACTGTACGAAGTTGCGTGAAGTTATCGAGAGCTTCTCTACGAGTTTCAAAATATCCGAACAAAACCGTTGCATGTTTGTCATCAATTTTTTCAATTCCCCAATTTGGGCAATCCATTTCGCAACACCACGATTCCAATGGCTCAACTATTGTACTTTTTATATTTAAAGAAATTCTTACCATGATATTCTATTGTTGATTACTTGCTACAATACCAGCTTTACATCCCGAAGCTGCCGCTGTTATAGCTTGACGAAAATCTCTGTCGGCACAATCGCCAGCAACAAAAACATTTTCTATATTTGTATGTACAGAATCTTTAGCGATAATATAACCATCTTCGTCCATATCTACGGCACCTTTAAAAGATGCGGTATTTGGAACGTGTCCGATGGCAACAAAAACGCCCTTACAATCAACTTTGATAAGTTCGCCTGTATTTACGTTTTTTAAAACTGCAGCAGTACATACACCTGTTTCATCGGGCACAACTTCATCTAAAACACAATTCCAAACAGGTTCAACTTTTTCATTTGCCAACAAACGTTCTGCCATAATTTTTGAGGCTCTTAGTTTATCTCTACGATGAACCAATTTTACTGATGAACAAAAACGAGTTAGAAAAATTGCTTCTTCGCAAGCAGTATCGCCACCACCAATTACAATTACATCCTTGCCACGATAAAAAGCCCCATCGCAAGTAGCACAAGCAGATACACCCTTGCCACCATACAATTCCTTTTCACCCTTAGCACCAGTCATACGAGGCGATGAACCTGTTGCTATGATTACTTTTTTTGATTCTAATATTTTACCACCTTGCAAATTTAATTTCTTTATTTCTCCAGAAAAATCGACACTTTCCACTATTGCATTTTCAACACGCGCTCCAAATTTTTCAGCCTGTTGACGCATTTTCCAAACTAACTCAAAGCCATTTACAGCTTCAGGAAAACCAGGAAAATTCTCGACATCACTAGTAGTTGTCAATAATCCTCCAGGTTGTGACCCTTCAAGCACCAATGGCGACATTCCTGCACGAGCTGCATAAATTGCCGCACCCATACCAGCACAACCACTACCAATTATTATTAATTCTTCCATATAAAATCTGTATTTGTTTCTGCTCTAAATAAGACAATTTTTAAGACTGGGGCAAGGTTTTTTTATAATAATCTGAAATGTCTTGAAAATGAACGCATTTGATGTATCAAATATTCTAAATATTTTTTATGAAATTTATTGATACGCACGCTCACTTAGACTACTTTATACGTCGAGAAATGCTCGACGAGATTCTCAATAACGCCAAAGATAATGGAATAAAAAAGATTGTAATAGCATCGGCTAATCCTGAAAACTGGAATGAATACGAAAAAGTAACAAAAGAAAATTCAGATTTTTTATCGTGGCAAATAGGAATTCATCCAAGCGACATAGATGAAAATTCGAACTTAGCTATTGATGCTCTAACAACTTATTTTATAGCCGATATAAAACCAGTTGGGATTGGTGAGATTGGACTAGACTTTCACTTTTTACCAAAAGACAAATCTGAAGCAAATGATATTGTAAAAAGACAAAAAGAAATATTTAAACGTCAACTTCTAATTGCATCTGAACTCAACACTAAAATATGTGTACATGCTAGAGATGCAGTAGATGATGCAATCGAGATAATGTTAGATGTTGACTTTAATTTTAACAATGCCGTTTTTCATTGTTTTGCAGGAACTACTCAACAACTAAAACGCTTAAATGATTTAGGTGCTCGAGCGTCTTTTACGGGAATTATAACATATCCATCGGCAGATGAAATGCGTAACTGCATGCTTCAACAAGGACTAGAAAAACTGATGTTTGAAACAGACTGTCCATATCTTGCCCCAATACCCATGCGAAAAAACACAAATCAACCTGCATTTGTAAAATATACAGTAGAAGCTGCTGCTAAGTTATTTAATACTGATACGGAAAATTTAGCACGCATAACAACTCAAAATGCGATTGATTTTTTTGAACTATAACATTGCTACATAATATAAAAAGAGTGTGTTAAATTACTATTTTAATTGAGGTTTTGATTAAGAATTTTTGCTTTGCAAAAAAATCAATTATTGCAATTCAACACACGAGGCAATATAGCTATATTCTAAATTTTATTTTTTACTTTTTTTGAAAAGTTTATATCCCATTGGTTTTATAGTTTTGCCCTTGTATGTAAAGGGATTATCTTTGTTGTAATTTACAACAACTTCATCGCCCTTTTCGTAGCGTGTAAGCGTTACTCTATCAGCAAGTTCTGTATGATAGACCATCAACTGCAACTGCAAATATTTTAATGGTTGATATTCTTTATAAGCACGCACTATTGGTTTGATTGTATTATAATTTTGGAAGTAATATGTCGGGCGACCTCCGAGTTCTATAACCTTTAACCACTGCTGTTCTGGATCAGAAATAAAATTGTAGCAATTCAAAAACCACTCCTTATCGCTGGCAGGTTTAGGATGCTTATAAAGCGGGTCAATCGTAGATAAGAATGGATTGCTCATTATTATACCATGATAAACAAGTTGCCACATTGGTAGATATTTTTGAACCATACCATCTTTTGTATTCCAATCGCTATGATAACTCCACCACATATAAAGTGCATAGTCTAAGCCTTTGGCAACGTGATCCATTCCACATTCAGATGTAAAGCCACCAAAAACTTTATGAGCATAATCTATAATTTTATTTTGATATTCTACCCATTGTTTTTTATTAAGCGGATGACGAGAATCGCAACATTCAAAGGGAATTTCACACGAATGAACATCGATATGAAAAATACCAGTGATTCCCAAATCTTTTATCTTTAAGAAATCATCTTTTACCCATAGATTATAGAGGCGGTGCATACATGGCAAATAAACATTTCCACTTGGCTGAAACCCATATCTAAATAGTGTTTTGCCATCGGCTTTTTTAACAGTCTCAGCTGGATCCCAACGATTTGAAAGCGAAAAATACGCATGATGATTTATATGACAGGTCATATTATAACCAAGCGACTTACCCAAAGCGAGCATCTCACGAAATTTCTTTTCACCACCAAGCTTTTCTTCAACAGGAAAATATTGTGGGAACGGACCATCATGACCATCAATATTCCAACCAACAGAACAAACTTCTGCCTTGTCTATACCCTCAGCTTTCATCTGTTTCATAAGTTCCATAGACTGATCAAAAGTCTTCATAACGTGCAGAGGAGCTTTATTTTCTGGAGTTTGCTCGCAATGATTGGGATTTTTCCGATTAGCATTTTTTACACAATGCTTTATGCGAACAAAAATACTATCTGCCGAATAGGCAAGTTTGGGATTGTTTTTGATACGCTCACGCAAAAGCTTCACTTCGCCTCGCTCTAACTGATATTTGCGGTAAACTGCAGCCATATCATTGTAATCAGCAGTGAGCGGAAGTGGATAGAAATCGACAATGATATCTTCGTATGGATCAAACGCACTTTGACTAATTAAAAATCTCGTATAAATTCTATATGTGCCTTTTTCTGAAACTACGCGCGGACGCTGCTCGAACTGTAATCCTTTGACGATTGCTACAAAAACTCCTCGTGGATTTTTCATACCAAAGATTGGCATTGCACACATACGAGGCTGATATTGTCCGCTATATTTGTTGAACTCGCCAGAAGCTCCATTGCCCATCACCCAAAAACCATGCTCGCCCTTTATTGCTACAGCATCATCGGCAATGATGTCGATGTGTGCCATATGGCGTTTGATTTTATCTACTGGAATATGAACTCTGTAAAAACCACCATTTTGTTTTTTGAGTTTCTGGGTATCGTAAGTAACTTTACCATCTACATAGGTTGTACGAATTGTAACGTTTTCTAACGCAAATGCAATAGTTGTCAATGCAACCGATAGCATTGCTAATATTACTTTTTTCATAATTTTTGTCCTTCTATTTTATTTAAAATGTTTGTACGATTTTGCTGAAATTTGTTGTCCCTTATATGTGTAAGGTTTATCGGTGTAATTTACAACAATTTCTTCGCCGTTCTCAAAACGTGTGATAGTAACATTTTTGGCGAGCTCGCCATGATATATCATAAGTTGAAGTTGCAAGTGACGCAATTTTTTAAATTCTTCGTAGGCTCGTTTCATTGGCGCAAAATCGACATAATCGCTATAATAGAATGTTGGACGACCACTGAACTCGATAACTTTCAACCAACGATTTTCAGGATTTTCAAGATAATCGTAAGCTTTACGTTGGTCTGAGGTTGAATATTTCTTAGGATACAACGCATCAATTGTTGTGTAATAAGGATTACTCAAAATAATACCATGGTAAACTAACTGCCAAAATGGAACATGCTTTGTTGCCAAGCGTTCAGGCTTACCTTCCCATGATGGATACGACCATAAATATAATGCATAATCAAGTGTCTTTGCAACGTGGTCCATTCCCCCTTCTGAAGCAAAACCTCCAAAGATTTTTTGAGCGTAAGCGTTTATCTTATTTTGATATTCCGCAGTCTGTTTCCTTGTGAGCGGATGACGAGAATCGCAACACTCAAACGGATCAATATATGACGTTACATCAACATGAAAAATTCCATTTAGACCAAGATTTTTTATTTGTGGAAAATCATCTCTTATCCACAAATCGTGAACACGCTGAAAACATGGACGATACGCCATTCCACTTGGTTGATAATAATCAGCAAACAACGAACCATCGGCACGCTTTGCGACATCATTGACATTCCATCTATCAGAAATAAAAAACATTGCCATCTGATTTATATGACAGTTAAGTTGATAGCCCATCGACTTACCCAATTTGATAACTTCTCTATATTTCTTTTCACCACCAATTTTTTCTTCTACTGGAAAATACTGAGGGAAACGACCATCATGACCACTTACATTCCAACCAACTGAGCAAATTTCAGCTTTGTCTATACCTTCAGATTTCATATCACGCATAATCCGAGCCAAATCATCGAAAGTGAAGTAAACTTCAAGTGGTGGTTCGGTTTCTACAGTTTGCATACGCAAAGATTTATCTTTTCCATTGCGAACTTTTCTACAATGCTTTATACGCACATAAATAGATTCTGCAGTATATGCCAATGTTGGATTATTCTTTATACGCTCACGCAATAGCTTTACTTCGCCACGACCCAACTGGTAATTGCGATACACCTTTGCCATTTCGCTATACCCTGCATTTTTTGCAAGCGGATAAAAATCTACTACAATATCTTCGTATGGATCAAAAGACATATCGCCGATTAGATAACGAGCAAACAATGAATATTTGCCATTAACTGCTTCTATTGTTGGCTTTTGCTCATAAACCAAACCTTTAACGATTGCAACAAATACACCATTTGAATTCTTCATACCAAAGATTGGCATATGCGACCTACGTGGAGAATAAAAACCATTATCTTGTGTAAACTCTCCATACGAACTATCGCCTAAAACAAAGAAACCATCCTCTCCTTTTTGTGCCACTGCATCAGTGGCAATAACATCTACAAATTTTACATCGCGACGAATATCGGCAACCGGAACACAAGCTCGATAAAAACCCTCATTATGTTTTTGCATTTTAATTTGCTTTGTAGTTTGCGTGCCATCTTTTTTTGTAAAGCGGACTGTAGCTATTTCCATTGCAAATGCATTTACTGAAAAGATTACCCCTATAAGAAAAAATATTATTGTGTTCTTCATAATTTAGATACTTTTGTATGAGTATATCAAAAAAATAAAAAATTTTCCATTTTTATTATTTGCATTATTATTTTATTTTAGACATTATTATTTTATGCAAAAAAAGAATATTCTTTGGATAAAAACAACAGACCATACTCTACAATTTTGGCCAAAAAAAAGCTCCGAAATAAATTTAACACAATCATCGAAACCAGAAGAAATAAAATTACGTTGGAAGAATAAAATAAAAATCCCCAAACCTCTTAAACGCGATTTTCTAAAGCAACGTGGCATTATCGAAGCTGCCATAACAGAACACGCCAAGGGATTCTATCAAAACAGAGACAACGAAAGTTTTACCTTTGTAACAGTAAGCTACAAGGGTTCTGCAACGATAGAACACAACGGTAAAAAGTATAATCTATCACCTAAGACAATAATGATTGCACCACTAGGAAGTAGTTTCACCATAAAAAATAGAACAAAATGGGACTTCTTTTGGCTACACTTAAAATCTAATTTTTGGAAGGCTTACATAGGAAAAGAACTGCGTATTATAAAAAATTCGCAATATTTTGAAGACATAAAAAACACTGTTGATAGCTATGTTAGAAATATTTTTACATCAAATCGCAACGAACAAATATTAAATTCTTTGGCAGAAACATTAACGTTAATATTGAAAACTGAACTTGCCAAACAATACAGAAATCCAATAGAAAAAAATATATTAGAACATTTTAAAAACCTACAAAGTAACGCAAAATTATCTATACAAACAAATAAATTTGCTAAGAAATTAAAAACATCTCCATACGAGATAAATAAAATATCAAAAAGTTTAGTTGGAAAGTCATTTGCAAAAGCACAACTAGACATTTGTTTAGATATTGCTATAAATGCGTTACAAAATGGTATGAATGTACGGCAAGCATCTGAAATTGGAGGCTTCCCCGACCAGTATACATTTTCAAAAATCTTTAAACGCGAAAAACATATATCACCAAGTTTATACTAAAAAAAACAAAAGAGCATTCCTAACGGAATGCTCTTTGATTTCAAGCTTTACTACTTGATTTTTATTATTTGCGTTCAGCAATATATTTGTACTTTGCCCAACGAGCGTCAACAAAGTTCTGCAATCTTGCTGTGAGTTCTGCTGCACGTTCTGGGTTTTGACGCAACAATGCACTAAAGCGATTTTCAGCTTTCATATACTCGCCTACTGGGAGCTTTGGATCCTTAGAATCCAACTGGAATGGATTCAAACCTTGCTCTATGCGACGTGGGTCATATCTATACAATGGCCAATAACCAGAATCAACTGCTGCTTTCTGCTGTGCAGGACCATTGATGAGGTTATAACCATGATTGATACAATGACTGTATGCGATAATGAGCGAAGAACCTTCGTAGCTATCTGCTTCTGCCATAGCTTTGATTGCTTGAGCATCATTTGCACCGAGAGCAATTTGTGCAACATAAACATTGCCATAATCAACTGCAAGCATACCGAGGTCTTTCTTTGGAACACTCTTACCCTGTGTTGCAAACTTAGCAATAGCTCCAATTGGAGTTGCCTTACTTTGCTGACCACCTGTATTCGAGTAAACTTCGGTATACATAACCAATATGTTTACATTCTTACCACTAGCGAGTACGTGGTCGAGACCACCGTAACCGATATCGTATGCCCAACCGTCTCCACCGATAATCCAAACTGTGCGATTTACGAGATCATCAGCCAAAGACTTGAGTGCTTGTGCTTCTAATGATGTATCTCCAGCAAGTTTATCTTTCAAAGCTACTACGCGTGCTCGTTGTGCAACAACACCAGCTTCAGTCGATTGATCTGCTGTTAGAATTTCCTTTACGAAGTCATCGCCAAGTTTTCCAGCCAAA
Source organism: Opitutales bacterium (assembly GCA_017623955.1). The sequence continues at coordinate 304 of JAGAOA010000170.1, read as the reverse complement.
CGCTGAATAAGGTCTTTTGCCATAGCTTCTTTCATATCTAATGAAATTCTGAAGCCGAAACCAAATTCTGCATTGTCTTCAAACAACGAGTTTGCCCATGCTGGACCACGACCATCTTGATTTACGCAATATGGAGTTGTTGGCAAGTTACCACCGTAAATAGACGAACAACCTGTGGCATTAGCGATGAAGAGTCTATCTCCAAAGAGCTGTGTAAGTGTACGTACATATGGAGTTTCACCACAACCTGCACAACTGCCAGAGAATTCAAACAATGGTTGACGGAACTGAACATCTTTAACTG
>JAGAOA010000169.1 GCA_017623955.1 Opitutales bacterium | reverse complement strand
GGTGCATCTACTGGAACGTTAGAGGCGTTAGAATTACGCGATGGCAATGTAAATTTCAAGGGTAAACAATTATCATTAAAAAAACGATTTGCTGGCAAGGGCGTTTTGAAAGCAGTAGACAATATTGTTTCTGAAATTGCTCCTGTTCTTATCGGTAAGGATGCAACTATGCAAACTGATATTGATGCCACTATGATTGCTTTAGATGGTACCGAAAATAAAAGTTCATTAGGTGCAAACGCAATTTTAGCTGTATCGTTAGCTGTATGTAAAGCATCGGCAAATGCACTCGGTTTGGAATTATTTAGATATATTGGCGGTTCTAATGCTAGGGTCATGCCTTTACCTATGATGAATGTTATAAATGGGGGTGCGCATAGCGATGCTCCTTTGGATATTCAAGAATTTATGATTATGCCAGTTGGGGCTAGAAGTATGCGTAATGCTGTCAGAATGGGTTGTGAAGTCTTTTACGAATTAAAGAAGGTTTTGAAGATTAGAAATCTTTCGACATCAGTCGGTGATGAGGGTGGCTTTGCTCCAAATTTAGAAAGTAATGAAGATGCAATTGAATCTATCGCTCTCGCAGTCAAAAAAGCTGGTTATAAGTTTGGCAAAGATATTGCTATTGCTATCGATGTAGCTTCTAGTGAGTTTTATGACGATAAAACAGGCAAATACATATTTGATAAATCTGGTGGAGAAATTCTTTCATCTTCAGATATGGTAACGTATTTGAAACAGTTACGAAATCACTATCCAATTTTTTCTATTGAGGATGGTTGCGCCGAATCAGATTGGCAAGGGTGGTCTATGTTAACAAAAGAAATAGGTGATAATACTCAATTAGTAGGCGATGATTTATTTGTAACGAATGTTGATTTGTTAAGACGTGGAATAGAATTAGTAGCTGGAAATGCAATTTTGATAAAAGTAAATCAAATCGGAACTTTGACAGAGGCTTTAAATGCTATAGAATTAGCCAAACGCAATTCTTATGCATGTGTTATTTCTCATCGCTCTGGAGAAACTGAAGACACAACTATTGCAGATATTGCAGTAGCTACGAATGCAGGACAGATAAAAACAGGCTCTTTATCCAGAAGCGAAAGGACTGCAAAGTACAATAGATTGATGAAAATTGAAGATTTATTGAGTAAAAGTGCTGTTTTTGGGAGAATTTAAATATTTGTTTTTATAGTAGTGAATTCAAATTCTTGACTTAACTATTTTTTATCCTTTTATATATTCCGCAATGAAAAGGATATTTTTAGTTTTATTTCTTACTTTCAGTGGAATTGGAGCATTTGGAACGGTTGTTGATTTGCCCGAACTCCCTAAAACACCTGTATCGCAGTTAGGAATGGGGCAGTTAAGCGAAGCCCTAAGTACGAATTCTGCAGACTCTTGGAATACAATTGCTACTTCTTCTAGAGATAAGGCTATCGAATTAGCACAGAGTGGGAATATAGAGCAGGCTTCAAATTGGTTATATACATCTCTTGCAGCATCGCTATGTGCTAAAGAGGCTGTTGATATGCCCGTAGAATTAAAACGTATTATTCTTGAGAATATTCCCGCATTCTTCGATTTCTATGAATCGGCTACTGAATACGATTCTTTGAGCAATGCTTGTTCCATATTGACTCAAATATTTTTAAATCAACCTGCGCAGGTTAAAAAGTATCTGCGTGTAGCTATGGCTCTAGGGTTAATATACGATACCGCATTACCATCGAATTGGCCAAAATGTAATGTAGCATCGGAACCTACTCAAGTTTCAATGCCTCAGGAAATATTTTTGTATTTTTCGCTTAAGGCTGAAAAATTGCCTTTTGATTTAAATAGGTTGACTATTGGCGAACTCATTTGGGTAACGGGTATTCCAGGTCCGCTTACTGAGTTGGAAACTGTATTTACTGAAAATATGAAATTGCGTGAGATTGAAAATGTATATTCTTCGATAAAAACAGATACATCTAGTGCAAGGGGGGCAAACATAAAAGATTGGGATTTAGAAAAGGCTGATTTTACTTTGGCAAATATAAAAGAGAAGGGAGCAACACCATATGAAAAGGTCTATTATGCATGGCGATTAGCAAATGCAAATGGAGTTCCTTGTATGTTCTTTAACGATTCTATTCGTTCTACAAATTATGCGTGGCTTGCCTATATGAATGGCGTTAATGAGTGGAAGTTTAACGTATTTAGAGATCAAGCATCAAAATCTCTTTTTGGATATCCCATGAATCCACAAACATGGCGTCCAATTTCAAGTTTTGAATTGAATAAACTAGCAAAGCGAGATATTGTTTCGCCCACATCAATGAAGAGTATTGTGCTTACTCGTTTAGCTGTATTACTGTCAGATATTGGGAAGTATCGTATGGCTAGAGATTTTGCAAAACAAGCAATAGATGCAAATCCTGAAAATTGGCAGGCGTATAGAGTATACATACCATCGATGGCAAGATGTGGGGCTGAAGCAAAAGAATTAGATATTGCGTTTAAAAATAGTTATGAAGTCTTTAAAAAATATCCAGAACAATCTGTAAAAATGCTCAATCTATACAGGGCAAACTTGATTGCGAGAAAGCGTGCAAAAGAAGCTGATACTCTTTTTACAAACGCAATGAAACCTATAATGCGTACAAACCCATCACTTGTAGCTATGTTGTATGGTGATGTTTGGGAAGAAATGCTCTCGCGTGCAAAAACAAGTACAGAGGCTCTTTCTGTTTTTCGTGGTATTATGCGTAATGCATCTCGAGCGCCAGAGCAGTTTTATGAATATGTTGGAAACCCTGTGATTGAGTATTTTTGGAATAAGAATGATAGAAAGTCGGCTTACGAAGCTATTAAAATAGTGGCATCTTCTTCTCGTTCTAACGATAAAGTAAAAGAATTTTTAAAATCGTTGAAAGAAAAATTTGATGACGAAGTGAAGGCTGAAAAAGAAGATCCCAATAATACTTCTGGTCGCAAGAAAGAAAAGTATATGGAAAATTAAAATAGGGGCAAGCCTTGATTATTTTCAAACAAATAAAAGATAAACTAAAAGCTTATTCGCAAAAATTAGCTCACTTTACAGCTGATGTTATATATGATCGTGCAGATGGTAGTTTGGCTGTGTTGTATGGGGGCTTTTTGTATTGTTTGTCGTTTGTGTTTGCTGGTATAGTTAGACTTCGCTTTTATATGTACAATAAACGCATTTTGCGTGATGCTCCATTAGGTTGTTTGGTGGTGGTAGTGGGGAATCTCACTGTTGGGGGAACAGGGAAGACGCCTATTGTTGAAAAATTTGCAAAGTCGTTAGCCGATAGAGGCAGAAAAGTAGCAATATTAAGTAGAGGTTATAAAAGTAAGTCGGATAGTTTGTTAAATAAAATTATAAGATGGTTTACGCATGGAGAATCTCCAAAACCAAGGGTAGTTTCAGATGGGAAAAATGTGTTGCTAGATTCTTCTGTCGCAGGCGATGAACCATATATGCTTGCTAGAAATCTTCCAGGTGTAGTTGTTATCGTCGATAAAAATCGTGTACGTGCGGGACATTATGCAATAACTGAATTTGGAGTCGACACTCTAATACTAGACGATGGCTTTCAATATCTTCCACTTAGAGGACAACTTCAATTATTGTTGGTAGATAAGACAAATCCGTTTGGGAATAAGCATTTATTGCCTAGAGGTATTTTGCGTGAACCCGTTTCGCATTTGAATAGAGCTTCGTATATATTTTTAACAAAGAGTAATGGCGAAGATGATTTTGAATTGGAACAGACAATCAGAGAGTACAATAAAACAGCCGAGATTATAGAATGTTCGCATAGTTTGCGATATTTGGTTGAGTTTGAATCTAGTCAGAGATATGAGTTGTCGTATTTAAAAGGCAAGAAAATTGCGTGTTTTTCGGCTATTGCAGCGCCCGATAGTTTTGAACGTTTTTTGCGTGAATTGGGTGGTAATCTAGTTATGAAAAAACGATTTTTAGACCATCATAGATTTTCTGAAGCAGAATTAGATGAAGTTTTTATAAAGGCGAAAGAAGTTGGAGCAGAATTTATTGTTACAACTGAAAAAGATTCCGTTCGTATAGATTCTAAGTATAAATCGGTAATTCCGCTTTTTTACACTAAACTAGAAATTGATATTTTAAGTGGAACAGAGGACTTTAACAAAGCCGTAGAACGCATTTGTTTTCCTACTTTGTAAATGTTTTTTGATTTTAAATTTATATAAAACTCATTTTTTTTAAATTTTTTGCTTGCATTAAAAAGACAGATTCGTTTAATAGCAGGCTTAAATTAATTGGTTATGCCTGACTAGCTCAATCGGTAGAGCAGTTGACTCTTAATCAATTGGTTCAGGGTTCGAGTCCCTGGTCAGGTAAAAAGCCACACTTTTGAGTGTGGCTTTTTTGTCTGTAAAGGGGCGAGAACCCTGGTTCGACCACAACAGTTTACGAAGTAAAGCTTTTGTGGGAATCTTTGCGAAGCAAAGACCCGAAGGGCGAGCCGAGCACCACTGTGCGAGCGAGTTCAATCCCTGGTCAGGATATAGTAGTTATGGCACGTATACAAACATCATAACAGC
>JAGAOA010000168.1 GCA_017623955.1 Opitutales bacterium | reverse complement strand
TGGCTTTGAATGTTAATAATTTTGATGTAGAACAAAATATACGTAGTACTTTTCGGTATAATGAGTTGGCCGATTTGTACGATAAATGAATCAACTCATAATAAATCATTAAAATCTTTATTTTTATGAAAAAAGTATTATTCTTTGCGGTAACAGCAGTTACTACATTCGTTTTTTCTTCTTGTGCTGAGAACTGCACATGTACAGAGTCTCAAACTGGCACTGAAGTAGATGCAACTTATTTCAGTTGTGATGCTTACGAGGATTTGCTTAATGAAGAAGCTGATGATCAGGGTGCTTCTTGGCAAAATTGGAATTGCAGATAATAAATTGCAAATTAAATAAACAGATTGCTTTGTATAGAGCAATCTGTTTATCACTTATTATGAAAAAGTTTTCTTTTATTAGTACCTGTTTATTGGGGGTGATATTTCTCATTTCTGCTTTTGCTAAAGCCTGGGATGCGGAGACTTTTGCAGATATGCTGCTGAAATATGGTCCACAATGGTTTAGTATTGGTGCTCCTATTATTATCTTGTTAGAAACCATATTAGGCATAGCACTCCTTCTGCGTATATCGCCCAAATGGAGTGCTATTTGTGCGGATGGCTTCTTGATTGTGGTTAGTGCAATTTTTGCATATGGAGTATTAGTTAAAGGCATAGAGGATTGTGGTTGTTTTGGCATATTTTCCAACTTATTTACTAGTAAGCCATGGATGACATTTGTAAGAAATGCTTTATTTATTTGCATTTCTATCCCTGCTATTTTATACTCTCCAAAGACAATACAAGGTAGTTGGCTAAAAGCAATTGCGATAATATTTATCGTTGGATTATCTTGTTTTATTTGTGGATTGAGTATGGGCAAATCATATAAGTTACCTAAAATATCTTCTGTAAAGGTAACATATAGTCGCAACATGATGATGGAACAATTAAAAGATATTTATCCTTTTCAGTCAGATTCTTCCTACGTAGTCTATTTGTTTTCTTTTACTTGTCCACATTGCCAAAATTCATTTGCTAATGTACAACAATTTCAACAGTTTAACGTGGTTGATAAAGTCATAGGAATCTCTATCCAAAATGAAGAAGCAATGGAACGTTTCTATCGTATCTATAATCCAGAAATAGAGATTTTTACAATTTCAAAAATGGATATGCATCGGATTACTAATCAGTTACCCGTGGGTATTTTCATCAAAGAAAATTCCATAGTTAAGACAGAAACAGGTAGGATTACTTCTCCAGGACTTTTTATAGATTAATTAGTATCTCTCCATTAGCCATATGTGTTGTTAGATTGTTTCTTACGCATGGCGAAATCTTCTTCACAAATCCCTTCACATCAGCAGTAGCATGCTCACACGATGCTGCTGTTTTTGGTACACTCTTTGCTGATATCATTCAAATCAGCAGTAAAATGAATGAAATACCTTAAAAAGCACAAAAAAACGTGGCAAAATTTGCATATGTCAAAAAAAACTGTAATTTTGCCACACTTTTGTAAATAACATATTTTATCTATCAACAAGTCATGAAAACGATAATCGGTAGAAATCTGAAGATGTTTCGCGAAGCGGGCAATTTTACAGCTCAAAAATTCGCTGATTTATTATCTATTGAGCGCTCTACTTATGCCAATTATGAGGCTGGTCTTCGAGAGATGCCATTTGATTTACTTGAAAAAACAGCCGATTTTTTAGGTTGCGACCTAAGCGCCTTGTTATCTGAAGATGCGAGCAAAGCAGACCTTATGATGTGCGCCTTTCGCATGGGCAATCTCACTCCTAATGATGCTGAGCAAATCTCTAAATTTAAGCGATTTGTTAAAAGCTATCTTAAAATGCATAATCTATTGAAAAATGGTTAAATTGAATCTTCAACAAGCAGAAAGATTGGCTCAAAAACTTCGTGCCGATTTTGGTCTCAACGATAGCGAACCTATTCATGTAAAGACGATATTGCACAAAGAAAATATCGTCACCATGTACCTGCCACTATCTGAAGATGTATTTGGATTGTCATTAAAACCGATTTATGCTTATCAACTGTACTCGAACGCGAGGAAGACAGCATTTTACTATTGCCCATGAGTTGTATCATCTCTATTTAGAAGACAACCCTTCTCCTCATATTTGCTGCAACGGGAAGAACACATCTGAAGCAAACGCAGATATGTTTACGAGTGCTTTTCTCATGCCAAGCACAGGAATTAATGCTAATATCCCAACTATAGAAATCAAAAATAAGTGCATTTCTTTGGCTACTATTATTCGTTTAGAGCAATACTTTTCTGTTTCTCGTATGGCGTTACTTATTCGTTTACAAAAACTGAATCTGCTATCACAATCTCAATTTGACGAATATAGCCAAACTCATGCCATCCAAACTGCAAAAGAGTATGGATATGATGTTTCTTTATATAAGCCTGGTAATTTAAATCTTGTGTTGGGCGACTTTGGCACATTAGCTCGTACTTTGTTTGATCAGGAGAAAATATCCGAGGGTAACTATCTCGAATTATTAAATCAGATTTACAATGACGAAGACTAAGATTATACTTGATGCGGATGTGATAATTCACTTTTATAAAGGTGGATGTTTGACACTTTTGCCAATATCTTACCTGCATATCAATACATTGTCTTGCCAAGCTAACGATATTGTTTATCTTACAACGATTGATTTCTTATATTTTGCTATTAAGAGAAACTTGATGAGTATTGATGAGGCACATGCATTTGTTAGACAAGTACAAGCTAATGATAGCCACTTACCAACAGTCGATTTCAACACTTTCGTATGCAATAAACTAATTTAATGTTACTTCTATAAATTCCCCAGCAGCACCCCATATGGTGCTGTTTTTTATATATACCTATCCCTTTTCCAAAAACCATAACTTTCAAAAGTAAACCTAAAACAGTATTATTGGCGTATTGTGTGGGCGCATAACAACATGCCCACTGTAATTAATTCAAGTTTAACCAATTAATACCTGTATTTGTTATGGCAACACCAACAAACGCCCAACTTGGCAAACTCCTTGCCTCCTATCTTTCTACCAGTAATGATACACTTGCTATCCATTTCCGCAAGCATTATTCGCCAACCATTTCTCCTACATCACCTCGAACAACAAAAACGAAACGCCCCACACCGCGTGTAACCAATGCCACTTTCACCTATCGTTGGCTTGCTACTGCTCCCCATCGCATCACAAATCTCTATCAGTATCTTCTCCGTGCAAAATGGATCGCTTCTGACACCAATCCCGATGATTTTTTCTCTCTTTTCACTGGCAAGGAATCCAATGTCCGAATCAAATGGACAGGCTCCAATCTTCAACTCGCATATCTCATACGTGTCATGACGGAGCGAAACTACATATCTATTCCCAAGCGAGTTGGCAAATGGACTTGTGTCTATAACCATTTTGTGGATAAACATAATTGTCAATTGCGAAACCTGAATGCGTTGCATA
>JAGAOA010000167.1 GCA_017623955.1 Opitutales bacterium | reverse complement strand
TGAAGGTTGGATTGCCGTTGATAAAGAAACTTTATTACACAAAGAATATAAAAATATTATTACTTTTGGCGATGCATCTGCTTTACCTACAAGTAAGACTTCGGCTGCCATACGCAAACAAGCTCCTATTGCTGTTCAGAATTTATTATCGATTATGGAAGGGAATGCTCCTAGTGCAATATATGATGGATATGCAGCATGTCCTATCATTACAGATTATGGACATGTTTTGATGTGTGAGTTTGATTACCAAAAACAAGAACAACGCTCTTTCCCTCTATCTTTATTAGATATGTCGAAAGAAAGCCGTTTGGCATGGTTATTAAAGGTTTACGCTCTCAAGCCAATGTATTTTTACGGTATGCTAAATGGTTTAGTTTAGAATTTAATTTATTATGGGCAATTTAAAATATGAAATTGCCCATTTTTTGTAATTTATTTATGGCGATTTATTCCGAAAATAAAATGACAATTATATTAAAAAAAAACTTTACTTTTATTCATTAAAATTTCACTATTAAAGACAATGTAGAAAGGGCGTTTTGTTGTCGCCGTCAATTCCATTATGTTTTTTTTGGTCTCGGCGAATAAGACGCAATGAAAAATAAAATGGAAGATCAATTACACAAAATTAGACATAGTGCATCACACGTTTTAGCTCAAGCTGTGTTGCGTTTATTCCCAGAAGCTAAGCTAGATATTGGTCCATCAACTGATTCTGGCTTTTATTACGATTTCGATTTGCCTCACAAGTTTACTGCTGATGACCTTGAAAAAATTGAGGCTGAAATGAAAAAGATTATTTCTGAAAATCAGAAATTTGAACGCTTTACTCTCTCTCGTGCTGAGGCTGAGGCTAAAATAAAAGAATTGGGGCAAGAAGAATTTAAACTTGGTCGCTTGGCTGACATTCCAGATGGCGATGAAATATCGTTTTATAAAAACGGAGAGTTTTGTGATTTGTGCGCAGGCCCTCACGTTGATTTTACAAAGAGAATTAAGGCTTTCAAACTATTGAGCATTGCTGGTGCTTATCATCGTGGCGATGAAAACAACAAGCAATTACAGCGTATTTATGGTACTGCTTTTGCTTCAAAAGATGATCTCGCAAAATACTTAGAGCAAATCGAACAAGCCAAACTTCGAGATCATAGAAAACTAGGTAAGGAACTCGGTTTATTCACTATTGTTGATAGAGTAGGACAAGGATTAATTCTTTGGAAGCCAAAAGGAGCTATTTTGCGCCAAAGTTTGCAAGATTTCATTCTTGAGCTTTTACGCAAACAAGGATATCAGCAAGTATTTACACCGCATATCGGAAAACTAGGATTGTTCCGCACAAGTGGTCACTTCCCATATTACAAAGAATCACAGTTTGTTCCTATTGTTGAACGTGATGACATGTCACGTATGGCTGCTGAAAAATTAGATGTAGCTGCTGTTGAAGAAAAAGTAGAAAATGGCGATGTTCAAGGTTTCCTTTTAAAACCTATGAATTGTCCATTCCACGTTGAAATCTATAAGAGCGATCCTCACTCGTATCGTGAATTGCCCGTTCGTTTGGCTGAATTTGGTAATGTGTATCGTTGGGAGCAATCTGGCGAATTGAATGGTATGACTCGTGTTCGTGGTTTTACTCAAGACGATGCTCATATCTTCTGTACCCCAGAGCAACTAGATGACGAAATTCAAGGTTGTTTAGATCTCGTTAAAGCTGTGTTTGAAACTATCGGTATGCGTGATTATCGCGTTCGCATTTCTTTGCGTGATCCAGCTAGCGACAAGTATGTTGGTGATGAGTCGAATTGGGAGAAGAGTGAAGCGGCAATTCGCAAGGCTGCAAAATCTCTCGGAGTTCCTTTTACTGAAGAAATCGGTGAGGCTGCATTCTATGGTCCTAAAATTGACTTTGTTGTAAAGGATGTTATTGGTAGAGAATGGCAACTTGGTACTGTTCAAGTTGACTACAATTTGCCAGAACGTTTTGACCTTTCATACATAGGTCAAGATAATAAACAACATCGCCCAATTATGATTCATCGTGCTCCATTTGGATCGTTGGAACGTTTTACAGGGGTATTGATTGAGCACTTCGGTGGTAATTTCCCAACATGGTTAGCCCCAGAACAGGTTAGAATATTGACTTTAAACGATGAAGTTATTCCTTATGCAGACGAAGTATTTAAGAAACTTAGAGATGCAGGTGTTCGTGTTGCTATGGATGATACTGCAGAAAAATTAGGTGCAAAAATCCGCAAAGCTGAAACTGATAAAATTCCTCATATGTTTGTTATCGGTAAAAAAGAAGCCGAAGCTGGAATGCTTTCAATTCGTTCTAGAATTAAGAAAGGTTTTGAAGGTCAACATTCAGTAGATGAAGCAGTGTCGTTAATTGTTAATGATATTGCTTCAAGAGCTCTTCCTGATAATTTCTAAAATATGTAATTATCAGTGTAAAAAAGGAACAACTATTGTGTTGTTCCTTTTTTTATTAAAGATGTTCCATAACAAGCTTTAAGCTTGCACTTCGATAGTGTTTTGTTATCCTACCCCTAGTTTTTATTTAGTGTAAAGGTTTATACGCCGATAAAAATTTAAAATAAAAAAGATGAAAAGATATACAATAGTTTTGTTGTTAGTTGCCACTTTTATTTGTGGTTGTAAGAAAAAAGAAGAACAAAAGTTGGTTTCAATTCCACCTACACCAGCTCAGTTTGTAACTGCGGAACCCGCAAATGTAAGTTCATATATATCAACTATGGGAACGATAGCATCGGAACATAGTGTTAATGTTGTACCTCAAGTTTCGGGACAAATAGTTTCAATTAATTTTAAACAAGGGCAAAATGTAAAAAAAGGCGATATTCTTGCTGTTATAGATAAACGTCCTTATATAGCCACCGTAAAACAGGCTGAAGGTAATTTACATCAGGCTCAGGCTCAGTTGAAAATTGATGAATTATCGGTAGCTCGCAACAAAAAATTGGCAAAAGACGGTTATGTTGATAAACAAAGTTTTGATTCTCTTGTAGCCAAAGTGGAAGTTGATAAAGGAATTGTAGAATCGGCTAAGGCAAGTTTGGAAACCGCTAAAATTAATCTAGATTGGTGCGATATAAAATCTCCAGTAGACGGTAAAGTCGGATTGTATAATATAAATTTTGGCAATTTTGTATCGGCTGGTAATTCTATTATAACAACGATTGAAAATGTAGATAATCTTTTTGTTGATTTCGTAATTCCTTCGCAACGTTTACACGATGTGATGAATTTAATGAAGTTGAATAATGGAAAAGTCTTTGTTGAAGTTTCGTACATAGAAGACGATTTGGCTTCACGTAGTTTAAAGGCTGAAGTCGATATAGTATTAAATAAAATTCGTTATGAGTCGGGTACTGCTGTTTTACGTGGTAAGATGAAAAATCAAAATTATTTGTTTTGGCCAAATCAACCAGTACGAGTTAAGCTCGATCTAGATAAGCTTGAAAATGCTGTATTAATTCCAGATATGTGTATTCAACTTAATGCGATTGGTCCGTATGTATATGTTGCAACCGCTGAGAAAAATGGGGTTTATGTTGTTAGTATGAAACAAGTAAAAAAGGGTCAGTTGTACGGACAAAAACGTGCTGTATATGGAATAAATGCTGGTGATAAAGTTGTTCTTCGTATCAGTCAGTTGCGTTTACAAGCTGGTCCTTTTGTATACGCATCAACCGCAACTGGAGAAATCATTGATGCTAATGGTAAAACTATTACAGATAAAAAACAAATGTTTGCTTTTATGGCTGAAGCTACAAAAATCGCCGATGCAATGCGTGCAGATTTTATAAAAAGACAAATGCAAACATCTAAAAATGTACGAGATATAAAAGCTGAAGTTCAGGCGGCTACAAAGGCTGCAGAAATGTCACAAAAACCAGCAAATAAATAACGTAAAATAGGACTTTTATGGCTGAAGACACATCAACCAAAGAAAATACACAAGGTTTTGGTTCTATTTCCGACATCTTTATAAATCGTCCTGTTATGACGGTTTTGTTGGCGGTAGCATCGGCTTTTTTTGGTGTTTTTGCTTATTTGCAAATGCCAGTAAATGATTTACCAGGCGTTGATTATCCTGTTATTCAAGTAAGTGTAAGCTATCCTGGTGCAGATCCAACTGTTATGGCAAGTAATGTTGCGTCTCCTTTAGAACAGCAGTTTATGCAAATTCCAGGAATTGAAATGATAACTAGTAGAAACTCTTTCGGGGCAAGTTCGCTAGTATTACAATTTTCATTGTCTAAAGATATTGATGCGGCGGCAACAGATGTACAAAGTGCAATTCAACGTGCAATGGGAAATCTTCCTGCCGATTTGCCATCTCCACCTTCATTTACGAAGGATAATCCAAACGATATGCCTATTTACATTGTTTCGGCGGTGTCAAATGGAATGACCGTTGGCGAATTGTATGACTATGCGTTTTCACAAGTTTCGCAACAGTTGAATATGGCTGATGGGGTTT
>JAGAOA010000166.1 GCA_017623955.1 Opitutales bacterium | reverse complement strand
TTTTTGTAACAACCATTCAGAATTTTCAAAAGTTCTACCCTTGTTCATAGCTCTACCAGCAGCAGCAGTCAAACTACCACCCTCTGCTATAAGCTTATCTAGATACGCTACGCGTTCAGTTTCGTCCATAAGTTCGGAACGAGCAAACACACTCAGGGGACAATTTTCTGGAACATACTTCAATGCCTTACGTGCAACAGACTTATTACCTGCAAAAATTGCTTTATTAGCAATTAGTACTAAAGACATTTGAGCTTGTTCTTTTCTGTAATCATTTTTTGCAACTATATCTTTCAATGCCGATACAACACTAGTTTCGAAAATAGAAATCAAGCTATCTGTATCAGAAAACCTTGCCAGTGCTTTGACTGCATATATTGCCAATTTCTTATTTGCTGAATTTGCAACACTTATTATAGATGCTTTATCTTTGCCTCTAAGAGCCATTGTGCCAATTATATTTTCTTTGATGTTTGTCATTGGCAATTTATTTGTATCTTTAACTTCTAAAGCCTGTTGTAGAGCATCTTTAAGAGCTACATCTACATCGCTATCATCTAACGTTGCAAAGACATCGCATACATACGAACAACGAACAGAATCCAGCAAATAAGGCTTCAAAACATCTATGCAATCATCGTCGGCAATATTTTTCAACAAGTTGCATGCCAATCTAAACGCCTCTGGCGACAACTTATTCTTTTTTATTGTCTGACAAATTTTTTCTGAAATATCGTCAGCCTTATTTTTGATTTGAGCATCAGTTCGCAAATTATAGAACCATGCTAATGATTTACCTGCATCGTAATTTGCCAAATCTGAATAATTATCAGCACTGCACACAAATGGAGATAACGCAGACAACATTGATAATATAAAAATCTTTTTCATTTTCATAATCCTTTCATTACGCTTGTAATTGCCAAGGTGCAGTATATGTACGATCACACATACGCGATGCTTCTTCATCGCCCTCAATTTCTTCTGTATCGGGATTCCATTTTATTGGACGATTTAATCTATATGCTATTTCAGCTAGCAGACATCCACTGTTTGTTCTATGAGCAACATCTATATCTGTCACTGCTATTCTGCGATCAAGAACGCTATCGATAAACGCAGTAAAATGATTGCGATGACGTATTGGGAAAAGTCTATCTTGCGTTGGTAAAATCACCTTACCAGAAATATCAACTGGGTCGGAATGAATTATACCACGACCAACAAACAACTTACCCTTACTTCCGAAAAATTCTACACCATTTTCGTTCATATCAGAAATTTCAATTACAAGACCATCTTTGTAATGAAGTTCTACTTTGAATTTCATAGGTTGATCAGAAAATCCATCTTTAGCCCACTCAACATATTTTGGTACAATTTCAACAGGACCAGTTCTATCGATATTCAAAGCCCAATGAGCTATATCTAAATGATGTGCACCCCAGTCAGCAATCTTGCCTGCACTGTAATTGCATATACCACGCCAGCGAGTAAACGTCTTACGAGGATTGTAATAAGATCTCATTGCAGGACCTTGCCACATTTCAAAATCCATTCCTTGTGGTACAGGGACAGGAGCCAAAACTTCAGCTGTAAAATTTGAAGGCAAACCTATTTTTATGAACTTTACATCTCCCAAGTAGCCATTGCGAATAATTTCAGCAGCATGAACAAATTCAGTAACAGACCGTTGCCATGAACCTGTCTGCCAAATTATACCCGAACTCATTACAATATCTCGCAAAACCTTACCTTCGCGGATAGTTCTTGTTAGTGGTTTTTCGCCCCATGTATCTTTCCCAGCCTGAGCACATGCAATTCCAATTATTGCGTGCCAATGGTCTGGAGTTGCAGTAGAAATTACATCGATATCTTTACGTGCTAGCACTTCACGAAAATCATTATAACAAGGAATATCCATACCGAAAAGCTTACGAGCATTACGCAAGCCTAACTGTCCATTATTTTTATACCCATAATATTGGCGACCTTCAGAATTATTTACATCGCATAAAGCTACTAGTTGCACACGTTTGTCACCTACAAAATTTCTAGTATTGCTTGTTCCTTGAGTACCTAAACCAATAACACCCATAGTAACTCTCTGACTTGGAGCTACTGCACCATCTTTACCTAAAGCCGAAGATGGTATTAATGTAGGGAACCCTATCGAAGTTCCAACTACTGCCATATTTTTTACAAAATCACGTCTATTCATAAAGTTTATTCAATAATCATTGTGTGTTTATAGTTACATCTCAAACGATTGAGATTAATAATGTTCTAAAGACTAGCCCAATATTGTCAAGATTTTCTTAATTCCGATTATTTTTTAATTTTGCCCAAGCAATAAAACCTATGCCAACAGCGACAGCAAACAAAGAGTAAAAAGAACCTCTACTCAAACCACAAATTAAACTAATTCCTACATCTGGTTCGCGGAAAATTTCACATACAATTCGCAAAATTCCATATATGACTAAAAATTCTCCAGATAACTGACCTTTTGGAAGATTGCATCGCCACAATCTATACTGCATATATATAAACAAAAACAACCCCTCTGCCCCAGCCTCATACAACTGAGATGGATGACGCGGAGCAATCTCTGAAAGTGGGGTTCCAGAAGGTGCAGAATGGGGAAATATCATCGCCCATGGAATATCCCCAATCTTACCCCAAAGCTCTCCGTTTATAAAGTTGGCAATTCGTCCTAAAAAAATACCAGGGCTTGCCGAAGCTACAACTAAATCTGCAACAGTACAAAACGATGTCTTTCTAGTCTTTGCAAATACAATGAGGGCAATTATCGTTCCAATAAAACCTCCATGACTAGCCATTCCACCTTTCCAGACTTGAAAAAATATCATAGGATTTGCCCAAAAAGCATCGAATGTATAAAACAACATATAGCCCAAACGACCACCTATTATTATACCGAACAACAAATATGTTATCAACGAAGCATTATCATCTTTAGACAACGGACTTCTACCTTTTTTTGAATACAAATTGAAAAGCCATAAAGCTATCAAAAAGCCCGCCATATAAGAAAGCCCATACCAACGAATGCCTTCTAAAAAGAATCCATCTGGAAAACGAACTGCAAATGGATCAAAATTTACTACATAATGTGATGTTGAATTCATAAAATAAAATGTTTGAAGAATTTTTTATTGTCGTTAATTATATAAGTAATTTATTTTATTTATCAATGAAAGATTTTGACTTAAAAAATTTATTAGATTCTCGTTTTGGCGAAAATTACGACCTTCACGAAAAATATGTAAATCGCACATTGGCAACAGTTCTAAAAACTATTGGCTTCGATAAGTGCTACAAAAGTGCCAAGGGAGCATATTTGTACGATGCCGATGGCAACGCATATCTGGATTTCATATCGGGCTATGGAGTTTATGGAATGGGACGCAATCATCCTGTTATAGCAAAAGCAATAAAAGATGCTATCGACTTAGATTTATCTAATATGGTACAGCTAGATTGTGCGCAACTAAGTGGTCTATTGGCTGAACGCATTGTAAAACTTCATAATAACAACTTAACTGCTTGTTTCTTTTGTAATTCTGGTACTGAGGCCAACGAAGGTGCAATCAAATTTGCTAGAGCTCATACAAAACGCAGCAAGATTATTTCGATGGACGGTGGTTATCACGGGCTCACTTATGGTTCAATGTCTGTAACTCAAACAGCACACTTCCAAGAAGGATTTGGACCATTTTTGCCCGATAC
The DNA here is from genome assembly GCA_017623955.1 of Opitutales bacterium. Next base: position 69 of record JAGAOA010000166.1, on the reverse strand, counting down.
TGACTCTATCAAATTTAATGATATTGAAGATTTAGAAAACAAACTCAAAGCTGGCGATGTTGCAGCTTT
>JAGAOA010000015.1 GCA_017623955.1 Opitutales bacterium | reverse complement strand
GTCGTCTTTCAAATCGTGAACAAATATTGAATTACCACTTGGATGATCTTTCCACCACGATGCGTTTACGCCAAATTTGTACTCTTCTACATTCGTGAACGCTTCTTTCGTAATGGGCCAGTGACAGAAACTGTTTTTGCAGTGAAATGTGCCAAATTCGGTATTTTGTGGGAAAATAATTTGATAGTTTTCATCTACTTTTGTCGATACATTAGACCAATACAACATAGAGTTGCTGTTGTGTGTAGAGTTTATCAAACGTCCATTAATTTCCATATAGGATTTCTTTGGATGAAGTGTAATACCTATTGCCCACGACATTCTATGACGCAATTCTGTTTCTCCTATCCAAATAGTTTTGCTTCCATCTGGCGATGATTCTATACGATAGTCTGATGGAATATGCGATGTAGAACGGTGATGGTGAAATACATTCCATTCAACACCTCCTGATATCCATGCACCTGTCATACCAACGTTAGCTGGCTTTACAACATCTTGATGATAAAAAATATCGTAGCCGTTTGTTTTATCGATGGCATAGAACAAACGTCCGCCGATTTCAGGAAGAACGCAAAGCTTTACATATTCGTTTTCTAAATAGAGAGCTTTGAATTTCTGATTTTTTCTGTTGAGTGTCATATTGTCGTTTAACGCATAAGGATAAACGCTACGACGCGCACGTTGATAAGACCAGTCGCACTCAAATATAGGTGCTTTTTCTGGTGCGTTTAGCTGATAAGATGGCAACTCAAGTTCGCCTTCCCACGCTTTGACTTCGGCTTGTGTCGGTATAGAAAAAGCCAACATAGCCACTAGTGATGTTATTGTTAGTATTTTATTCATAATCTTTTATTATTTAGAAATTCTTTGTATCTCAAATATCCGAGCTATTTATAATCTATTTTATCTTTTATTTATGTATTGTCAATTTTTCAAAAAATAACATTGCAATTAAGTTTTTGACATCATAGAAGAATTTAAATTTTTTTGTGAAAATTATACAATTATGAGCGATAAAGAAAAAAATATTTGGGAACAATACGCCGATACTCAACTCAGGATTTGGCCAGAAAACAATTTTGCGGTTAATTTAAATGGAACTCAACGTAAGTCGGTTTTTATGCCTCAAAAGATTTTCAATAAAACAAAGGGGATATCTATGGCCCCCTCTTTGCAGATTGATGTATTAGGGAAGTTTCAAATTCTTACTATGGGCTTTGCTTCGCATACAAAAGGATATTATCATTCTCGTATAAATAAAAATTTTTATGACATAATGATTGTTATAAATGGAGAGTTATGTATGAAGTGTGATACGAAAAAGGCTGTATTAAAAAAAGGTGAAGTCCTTTTGTTGCCTCCTAATCATCTATGCGATTCTTTTGTTCAACGCGCCAAGACTAATGTTATGTATTTACATTTTGAAAATAATTTGCGTTGGAGAAGTCGATTAGGACATAAAATACAAATTCTGAAATTCGATCATTTTAATGAATTATTTTGTCTTATAAATTTGTATATGAAAGAGATCTTTCGCGAAAAACCAAACTTGCAAATACTTGAAAATATAGCAGAGTGCGTTTCTATGTATATTGAAGAAGAGTTTTCTATTCAAGATGATTTTAAAAGCGATAATCTAGATATAAAAACTTGGGTGTTAGCGTGCGAAAAAAAACAATCATGCACTCTTGCCGATGCATCTAATTATTTCGGCGTGCCTAAAATAAGTATAGAAAATGCATGTAGAATACAGTTTGGTTTAAGTTTTAAGAAAACTGTTTGTAACCTACTATTACAAAAGAGCCTAGATTTTATTCGAGAGGGCAAAACGAATTCAGAAATTGCAAAGCTTTTAGGATATGCCGATGCTTACGCTTTTTCAAAAGCTTTCAAAAATAAATTTGGGGTTTCTCCTAAAATGTATTATTCTTGACATTTGTTTATGAGATTTTTTTTATGTAATAATATGTGGCAAGTGTATGCAATTTTAGCTGCGATTTTTGCAGCACTTACAGCGATTTTTGCAAAAGTTGGGGTAAGTAATATAAATTCTAATTTAGCAACAGCTATAAGAACAGTAGTAATACTACTTATAACTTGGGGCATTGTTTTTGCAACTGTTCCTTTAAGGGAAGTAAAAGATATCTCTAGGAATTGTTTGATATTTTTGGTGTTATCAGGATGTGCAACGGGGCTTTCGTGGTTGTTTTACTTTAAGGCACTCCAAGTGGGCGAAGCGTCAAAGGTTGCACCTGTAGATAAATTAAGTGTAGTATTTACGATTATTCTTGCATTTATATTTTTAGGCGAACCTTTATCGGCTAAAGTTATTATTGGTGGATTGTTGATTTTTGCAGGGTCGTTAGTATTGATTTTCTAATTTTTTTGCAAAATTTAGTTTTGCATGCAACTTTTTAAGTAGAATCCAATAGACCTTGTTTCCCATTGAAACAAAAAACTTATAAAAACTTATATATTTTATAGGCTTTATTTGTCGCAACTAAAAAAAACAACATAGGGACTTGAATGCCTTTATTTATCAAATAAAAGACCGCAATCCTTGAAGAATTACGGTCTTTGATTTTCCTGCGCAAGAGGGGACTCGAACCCCTACGTCCTTGCGAACACTGGCGCCTAAAGCCAGTGCGTCTACCAATTTCGCCACCTGCGCAAAAAAAATTATTCATGAAATCATCATTATTTTGACTTTCAAGTCAAGCACAAACAACAAATTCTATTCTTTAATTTTAGATTATTTCTATTTCTGTGTCCTTGGTTTGTTGGATTGCTCCTGATATTTCATATTTCTTACAAATATCTTTCACTTCTTCTATCGAAAGTATCATAAATGCTGTTGACATAGCATCGGCTATTGCACCAGATTGGCAGAATGCCCATGTCCTAAATGGCATATTCGATGGAACTAATCCAGTTCTACAATCTATTATATGTTCGCCTAGCACTGCTGTTCCAGATGCTCCTACGTATGCATTATTCAATGGAAGTGAAAGTTTATCGCTCAAATTTACAAGCCAATCTTGATTATTTTGATCTTTGCCTTTTGCAAATACTGAACTACCTCCAAACGAGATGAAAACATTATCTATATTCCATTCTTCTGTCAAAATCTCATTCATTCGTTCTAATGCGTATCCTTTTCCTACTGCCCCCAAGTCTATCATTCCATCTTCTAGCTTTTGAACAAGGTAATTCTCTGCATCGAAGGCAAATTTCCCCTTTCTCGGATTTTCTATCTTTGGAAAAAAACTATCGTTTTTAGCTTTCAAAAAATACTCGCCCATACAGACATCTATTGCTCCATTGGTCATTGTAGAGGCGTTGAATGCTGCCATCAAACATTCAAACGTACTATCGGATATTTTTACGATTCCGCCGACATTATGTTCGTTGAGCATTGCGATATCGCTACCAGTTCGGTACATACTAATTAAATCTTCTACTATTGAAAGCTTACAGTAACAATCGTATGCGGCACTTTTTGCATATTGTTCGTCTATATTAGGCAACAATATATGCAACGAAGTATTCATTAATTCATAATCAAATGTATGTGTTACGTTTTTCATCAACTTTTTTATTTAACTTCAAAGAAATTTAGTTGCAAATGCAAGCTTTTTAGTAGAAAATACCATTATATATGTTAAAGGAATTTCAAAGTATTTTTATTTTTGCGGTTTGTTTATTGGCTTTTACCGTAGTTGTGTTTTTCGTTAAATACGAAAATGAACGCGCTCAATCTCAGATGCTCGAACAGAAATCTATTGAAAGTGCAAATATGGTTGTAGTTATTGAGAAAGAAGCTCAAGAGGCGCATCGCAAAAGTATTCTAGCCAATAAACGTGCTGACGAAAGTGCAAAAAATGCCAAAGCAGCTAGAGAAATGTTAGAACAGGCTAGAATAAAAAATGCTATGTCGCAGAAAGAAATTGTAGATTCTCTTAATGCTCAGTTAGAGCGCGAAGCAGATGCTCGCATTGCGGCTGAAAACGCATCTAAGGAACTTGTCGTTGAACGTGATAGACTTTCTAAAGCTGTTGCTGAAACAAGAAATGCATTGAACATTTTACGTAAAACTAAAAAATCATCATCTTCTTCTGTGGAAATAGAGAAAATGCGTAGAATACTTTCTGACAGAGAAGCGGAAATAGAACGTTTAAAAGTTCGTCAGGCTGAACTTGAACGTATGCATAAAGAGGCTAGGGATGCTCAACTGAGAATCGAAAGCGAGATGAGTTCTAAAAACTACAGAATTACCTTGCCTAGACACAAGCGCGTTATTTTTCCTATTACAAAGTTTAGAAGTATGTAGATTTCATTATATAGATACAAAAAATGGATATCTATTGATATCCATTTTTTATTGAACTAATCTGACTAACAGATTATTGGCTTTTAGAAGTGTCCTCAACTATTTCGGCTTCTGACGTTAAAGTTGTTTCTTCTGTTTCTGTTACATCTTCAACTTCCACTGAAGTTTCTTCTACAACATCTGTTGCTTGTGTTACAGGTTCATCAATAATTGATTCTACGTTTTCAGACATTTCTGCTGACTTGTCTTTAGGCTTTGGTAAGTATGGATTTGCTTGTAATGTAGTATCGGAATATTCTACTACATAACCCTCTGAAATTAACCACATCAATTCGCTATATAGAGTATTAAATTGTGCTTTTTGTTCATCGGTTAATGTTTCTGGGGCAATAGGTTCCTTTGCTGATTCATCACTTTCTGGAGTAACAGATGAATCTACTTCGGCTGGTAAGTCTATTCCAAGCATTTTGTATGGAACTTCTGCCATCTTTACAGCAGGATTCAACAACAAGAAATCAAATATTTTTTGTGGAACTTCTGAAAGAGTTTCTCCTTCAAACAAGAATTTACGTTTAATTGTCGATACGAACGCAAAACCTTTACTTCCACGCTTATAAACTGCAAAACCAAAGCGACGAAGCTTTCCACGCATATTATTTGCTGTGTTGATAGGAAAACGTTTTTCTTTATTTATTGTTTCTTCTATATTCCTACGAATTCTACCATATGGCATATTCTCGATATTTGAAGCTCCCATACGAACTTGTTCGTATACTTTTACAAGCTCATCGGCTTTCTTTTGCGCAATGTACAACTTAGCTGCATCGGATG
>JAGAOA010000165.1 GCA_017623955.1 Opitutales bacterium | reverse complement strand
TAAAATAAAAATTTTATAAAATGAAAAATGCGTCTTATTTGACGCATTTTTTTTTGTAAAAATAATATTTAGTAAAAAAAATGCTTGCTTTAAAACCATAAGATAACAATATGGAAAGCTTATTTTGATGTTTGTCTTCAACGTGGTGTTGAAGAATATAACAAATATCAATACACTAACAATCAACCCGTTCTCATGTAGAACGACAAAAGGACATATATAATGAGTAATATAATGGAAGAACTGCTCGCAAATAGCAGTTTTGCAGAACTCAAACAAGGCTCAATCATTAAGGGCAAAGTAATAGAAATCCGCCAAAACGAAGTTGTTGTAGACATCGGCGGTAGGAGCGAAGGTATCGTACCAGTAAATGAATTCCTCGATATCAATGATATCCAAGTTGGTCAGGAAATTGAAGTACTCCTTGAAAAGCTCGAAGATAGCGAAGGTAACCCAGTAATCTCTTACGACAAAGCTCAACAGAAAAAGAATTGGGAAGAAATTCTTTCAAATTGCAAAGAAGGTGCAATTTTGGCTGGTCGCGTAAAGAGCAAGGTAAAGGGCGGTTTAATAGTAAGCATTGGTGTAGATTCATTCTTGCCAGCTTCGCAAATCGACGTACAACCACCAAAGAATTTAGATCAGTATGTTGGTCAAACTTATGACTTCAAAGTTGTAAAAATTAATATTGAACGTAAGAATATTGTAGTTTCACGTCGTGAACTCATCGAAGAACAACGTTCAGAAAAACGTCGTAAGCTCCTCGCAGAAGTAAAGCCAGGCGATGTACGCAAGGGTGTTGTAAAGAATATTACAGACTACGGTGCATTTATCGATCTCGATGGTCTCGATGGCTTGCTCCACATTACAGATATGACTTGGGGCAGAATTTCACATCCAAGCGATATGCTCAAAGTTGGAGAAGAAATCTCTGTAATGATTCTTGAAGTCGATTCAGATAAAGAACGTGTATCGCTCGGCTTGAAACAAACAACATCTAACCCATGGGAAAATATCGAACGCCGTTATCCAGAAGGTGCACATGTTTCAGGTAAGGTTGTAAACCTCGTAAACTATGGTGCATTCATCGAAATTGAAGATGGCGTAGAAGGTTTAGTACATATTACTGAATTCTCATGGACAAAACGCATAACAAAGCCAAGCGAAGTTCTCAAGGTTGGCGAAGAAGTTGAAGCAGTTGTATTGAGCATTAATAAGGAAGAACAGAAAATTTCTCTCGGTTTGCGTCAGCTCGAAGAAAATCCATGGAAGAAAGCTGTTCATGAGTATCCAGTTGGTGCACATGTACGTGGTAAGGTACGCAACCTCACAACTTATGGTGCATTCGTTGAACTCGGCGATGGTATCGATGGTATGATTCACGTTTCAGATATGAGCTGGACACGTAAAATCAATCATCCAAGTGAAATGCTCAAGAAGGGCGATGAAGTTGACGCAATCGTTAAGGAAATCGATCCAGACAATCAACGCATTTCTCTTGGTTTGAAACAGCTCTCAGTTGACCCATGGGAAGAAATCGATACAATCTTTAAGATTGGCGATCTCGTAAATGGTAAAGTAAGCAAAATTACAAGCTATGGTGCATTTGTTGAATTGCAAAACGATATAGACGGTCTCGTACATATCAGCCAAATCAGCGAAGATCACGTTGAAAAGATTAAGGATCACCTCAAGGTTGGCGATGATGTAACAGCTCGTGTTGTTAAGATTGACCGCGATGAACGTCGCATTGGTTTGTCTGTAAAGGCAGTTCAGTACGATTCAGATAAGCTCGCTAAGGAAGTCGACGCATTTGAAAAAATCCGTAAGGATCAAGACCTCACTTCACTTGGTGATCTTCTCGAAGAAGCAACAAAAGAATAGTTTTTACACTGAGCAGAAATGCTCTATGTTCAAAAATTATAAATTAAATAGGCAGTCTAAACAACTGCCTATTTTTTATTTACCTTTTAGAACTTGAATTTGATGTCTTCGTGAAGCTAATCCCTTGTTTACCTTAATAGGTGTTCCGTTGGGTGTTATTTCAGCACAATACATAGCTGCACCCATAGTCATAGGAAGTGGTATAAAATCTTGAACTTGTTGAAGCTTCCAGTTTGATTTAGCTAAATATGCGTCAACAACTTTCATATCTTCATGCGTACACCCTGGGAAATTGGATATAAAATAGGGTATCATATATTGTTTTTTGCCCGTCTGCGAATTTATGCGGTCAAATATTTTTCTAAATTCTTCAAATTCTCCTTGTTTACCCTTACGCATAAGATGCAAAACGTTATCGCTCAAATGTTCAGGAGCTACACTTATCTGTCCAGAAATATGGTTTTTTATAATTTTTTCAGTTTGTTGTTGTTGTGCTAAGGCTAGATCTAAACGAATTCCAGAATTTATAAATACGTGCTTAACTTTGGAAATTTTACATACACTGTCTAATAATCGCATCAATGGTTTTTGTTCTACTACATAGTTTTTGCAAAAATCTGGGAATATGCACGATAAACGTCTACATTTTTTGCATATTTCTTTATCTTTTGGATGGTGTGCATATATGTTGCCAGCAGCACCGCCGATGTCGGAAATAGTGCCCTTAAAATATTGTTGCTTTGTTAAATTTTCAATACTTCGAACAACGCTTTCGTGACTTCTTGATACTAAATGACGACCTTGATGCGATACTAATCCGCAAAATGCACATCCACCAGGACATCCGCGAACAACAGTTATTGAATCTTTAATCATTTCCCATGCAGGTATTTTTTCTTTGTAAGAAAAGTGTGGAGCATAGGCAAATGGAAGTTCGCAAAAGTAATCAAATTCAGTAGTAGACATTGGTTCTCTAGGTGGTTCTACTACCAAAATACGATTGTTTGTTCGTTGAATTAATCTCTTTGCATTCCAAGGGTTCATATTAGCTTCAACTAACTTAGTTAGCTTCATTATAGCTAATTTGTCCTGACATATATCTTCGTATGAAGGTAATTCAACACAATTATCATCTACTATAAAAGCATCAGATTCTTTTCCTCCCAAATATCTGCAAGTTCCACGAATTCCGTCTAAACTTTTTCCATATTTTATGCGATTAAAAATTTCAAGCATAGTCAACTCGCCCATACCGTAACAAAGTAAATCGGCTTTTGCGTCTATCAATTCAGAAGGACGAAATTTATCTTGCCAGTAATCGTAGTGAGCAACTCTTCGTAAGCTTGCTTCTACTCCGCCAATAATAACAGGAATTTTACCAAATGCACGCTTTGCAAGTTGACAATAAACAACACATGCGTGGGGTGGACACATTCCAGTTTTTCCAGCAGGGGCATACATATCTTCATGACGCATTCGTCTGCCTGCGGTATAAATTTTCAGCATAGAATCTATGTTTCCGCTCGATACAGCAATCCCAAGTTTTGGAGTTCCCATTACTTTTAAAGAGTCTGGATTTTTCCAATCGGGCAGGGCAATAATTCCAACGCGAAACCCTGCATCTAATAAAATACGTGCAATTAGGGGAGAACCAAATGTAGGATGATCAACATAAGCATCGCCCGATATTATCAGAATATCTAGCTGACTCCATCCGCGAGCTTGCATTTCCGCACGCGAAGTTGGCACGAATTTAGTAAGTAAATTCTTCTTCATTTTAGCAATTACTTGCCACGCAATTCTTTTTCTTTGAGGGTCAAATTAAACAATTTTTCGCCCTTAGAATTGATAGTTGTCAAAGAAATGCGTCTGTCATTTTCATTGCCGTCAATCTTTACAAGCAAGAACGAACGTGTTGTAACCGCACTATTTGGCAGACGAAAATAATTCATTTCCTTAACTTCCTTAGCTGGACGACCTGTAAAAGCACCTACGGTAGCTTCATGTAATGGATAAGCACTTGCACGCACAAAACGAGTCATTTCGGCATAGTCTTTGTTAGCCGAAATAACAACTAAACCTTCAATGCGTTTTAATAAGAGAAAATCTAATAAAGCTTTGCGTTCTTTATCGGCAAATGTAAGATTTTTATCGCTTTTAACAGGATTTGTAAGAGAGCTGTTTAAAATAATTATCTTAAATTTTGCCTTTGAGTTGCTCAAATTAGACATCAACCATAGAAGTTGTTGTTTGCCTAAAATTTGAGGCATATATTCTTTGTAATCTAGATTTTGGCGTTGCGAACAAGTATCTAGAACAAAGAAATCTGCATCTGAATAACTGAACGAGTAATATTTTGCGTCATCATTTTTTTGAGGAACAACCCAAAAATTGTCAAAAACTTTTTTAGCATTATCAGCAGTAGATGAAAATTTATCTGCATTATCAACGCCAAATGAATCGTTCGACATTACTCCATAATTTGCAAAATTGTTCAATAAATTCTGAGCTTCTTTTACCTTTCTAGATTTGCTAAAGCGTAAAGACATAGCTTCCAGAGAACCCATATCGGCATGACGCAAAGTATCTGCACCGTTAGCCCAAACAACAAAGTTTGGTTTTTCTTTTGTTACAGTTTCAAAGATTTCATATTCACCGCCATCAGTTCTGAATGGTATATCAAAAGGTTGGTCATTGATGTAATTTAAGCCTAGTACCGCGAATGAAAAATCTGGTGGAGGCGTTCTGTCTTTAAAATCTGGTGCAGTTTTAAATTTTCCCGTAACTAAAGTTTTAGCTTCGTTATCTGAAATCTGATATTCATATTCAGTATCTGGAGCGAGATTGTCGAAATATAGTTTTTGCTGAACTTCTTTTTTAGATTTTATTTTAGATTGAACACCAGTCTTTATGTTTTTTAAGCTGATTGAAAATTCTTGAGGTGTTTCATTTTCAATAAAAATATTAGCTTTAGTGCAATCGATATGTAAGAGAGTTGCTTGAAGAGCGTAAGATGTAGAAACAATCAAAGGTAAACTAAATAAACTGAGAAATGTTTTAGTATTCATAATTATGTAACAGATTAACAAATGCAAATATGCTTTCAAGCATATTTTACAAACAAAAACCATACATAAAATGTATGGTTTTTTAATTAAAAGATATTAAAGCGATAGTATGTATTCTTGTAAATCTTGTAAATCTTTATCTGAAAGCTTGTTTGTTATTCCGTGTTTATTGTTTTTATTGTGTATTTTTAACATATCTACAATAGTTTTTGCTCTACCGTCATATAGATATGGAGCAGTACGCCAAACTTCTCGCAACGTAGGGGTATCGAATTTAAAATTCTTATATTCATCTAGTCCAGAGCCAACATCGTGTTTTTGTAAATCTGTAAGGAATTCGCCTTTATGGCAAACCGAGCATTTAGCTTCTTGAAAGATAAATTCTCCAGCCAAAGCCGATTCTGACATAGAGCCGTCTTTTTGTAAGAATGGGCTAGGAATAGGTTTTAAGCCCGATAAATATTTGTCGATAGCAACCGAATCTTTTTCTGGTCGGCGAGTAAACTGAATAAATCTAATACCTTTACGAACCGCAGCCTTTGCGTGTTCTCTAACACCAGTAATCATCGACGGAGGAGTGAAGTGCGCATATAGCATAGATTTTGATTGTTTTGGATTGCCGATACCATCATTTAACAAGTCCCAATTCAACGCATCCGACCTAACTTCTGTGTGGCAAGTAATACACGATAGCCATTTTTGGAAGCATAGCGATGCATCGTGATAAAACAAATCTCCCCGTCTAATTTCGTTGAGTCTTTCATTTCCCCCAATCGACAAACGTTTTACGTTTAAATTTGATAAATCTACGATATTTAGAACGTCCGAGTAATACAATCCCACCACAACTTTGTCATCTTTTGCACATAGATGACGTGGACCATATCCTTTCAACCCCACTCTAGTTTTTATTCCAGATAGGAACGACAAATCGTTGCAAATATATTCAAATACCTTTGCTTTGTTTTTTTCTTTTTTGTATGCGTCATTAATTTTGTTGTGCATTTTCAGTTTATCAATTACGCATATTTCGTGAGTTCCCGATTGAGCAATAACAAGTTTATCTCCTTTTTTTCCAGCCGTGATAATTCCGTATGGATTAGCTGCACCTAGTTCAATGTCATCTATTAGCACAGTAGCCAAAAGTTTTTTGTTATCAATATCAATAATACTTATTGCATTAGTATTAATCCACCCGCGTTCAACCTGAGTAGTAGGAACATTGAATCTAGCAACTATATGAGTTACATACGCAAATTTATCGTTGTTAGAAATTGTGACATCTTGAGCATTTATAGCGCCATTGGGCAAATTGATAGTTGCTACATTTTTCATAGTTTTTGCATCTGCAATATTAATAGCAGCGGCAATATTTTCTTCGTAAAGACCTCCTTTAGCCTCAGGGAGTTGATTTACAATTACCAACCATTTTCCATTTTTAGTTGATGCAACAGCGAAAGCGTCGCGGATAGCTTTAGCTTCGCCCAAAATTTTCATATTTTGAGTATCAACTTTAACGACTTTATTTTTGAATTGTAGAGGTACATATACAAATTTTTCGTCGTGCGAAAGTTTGATAGCCCTAGGCATATGTCCCACTTCAACTTCAGCCAAAATCTTACCTGAATTTGTATCAATCTTCAACAGCTTTCCATTTGGTTGATATAAAGAAATGAATGCAGTTTTAGCATCTTTAGTAATATCTAAACCACTTGGGAAGTTTGGCAAATTAATCTTTTTATTGTTATTTTCATCAACAACAACTAGAGCTTTGCCAGTTCTGCACGATACAAATATTTTATTTTTTGCAGTTTTTACAAAATCTGGAGATAGATAATATTCTTTGTAATCGGGAATATCTCCATATATTTGAGATGATGGTTGTTTATTTTGGGCAACAACAATGGTTGAAAAAAGTAGTATAAAAATAAAAAAATTACTTATTTTCATTATTTTCACATTTAGAAGGTTTAGGATCTATAACCATATCCCAGTATTTTTTATCGCATTTAAAAGCATTAAAATTTTTAGGATTATCTTCTTTGATTATCCCAAATCGACGCATAGATGTCAAGTATGCACCTTTAGGGTAATAGTTTGGCGAATCGTAGCGGGGATTTTCTTCCTCAATGTATTTTTTAGCTTTTTCAATAGCCTTTAATATAGTCTGATAACGAGGGTCTTTGGGCGATTTAAATATAACAGGATGTCCTTTATTCGAGGCTCTTCCACCAGCTCTAGCCGACAAAGGAGCACATAGTACCGCCGAGTTTTTTGGATGAGTTAAATTAAACACTGCAGCCGAAGCCAATCTAATTCTTGGCGATTTTTTGTCTTCATAAAAAACGAAGTGCCAATTTTTACGTTCTTTAGAATCTGCACTAATTCTGTCTGGCAGACGTTTTTTACCCGAGTGACACGATGCACAATTTTCTTTAAATACATTGTTCATATCAGTGATTTCTTTCCAATTTCTATCTCTAGCATGGAAACGATTTTGATAATAACTGCCTAGCATACCCGATTCAGCACAAGCTATGCTACCAGCATGAATAGCTCCTGTATCGAGCCAAGTTTTTAACAAATTGAGTTCATCTTTTGTTGCTTGTACACCTTTGTGAGAACCGTCAAATTTCTTTAGTATTTTACTCGAGCCAGAACCGAACTGATATGGTGGCATATTGCCATTTCTATTGT
>JAGAOA010000164.1 GCA_017623955.1 Opitutales bacterium | reverse complement strand
GTGGGTCGTTTTCATATGTATAGTCTATTGTAGCGTAATGTGGATTACTTAAAATAATACCATGATAAGCTATTTGCCAAATTGGAACAAGGCGATGAGTGAGATCGTGTTTTCTGCCCAACCATTCTGGATCTGCCCAAACATAGAGAGCAAAGTCTAATGAATTTGCACAGTGATCGCACGAACCTTCTGAACCAAAACCACCAAAAGCTTCTCGACATTTTTTGCCAATTTCATTCATATAATAAGCAGTTTGTTGACGTGTGCATGGATGGCGTGGATCGCTACAAGCGTAAGGTGTGATTGCTGTTGTTACATCTATATGGTGCGTTCCTTTTGCTCCAAAGGCGAGCATACCTTTGATATCGTCATCAATTATTTTTTCGTTGATTTGTTTAAAGCAAGCCTTGTAAGAACGTCCACCAGCTAAAACGCCGTTAAACAGAGGATTTCCATTAGATGTTTTTGCAATATCATCAAACGAAAAAAGTTTTGCATTTGAGAACCAAAGCACATTACAAACGTGGAAAACAATCTGATACCCCAACGATTTTGTAATATCGATAGCTTCCTTCATTTTTTTATCGCCACCAAGGGCAGGATCAGAAGGAAATAAATCGGGTAATTGACCTTCAAAGCCTTCAATATTCCAACCAACAAAGCAACTTTCTACTTCATTTACGCCGATATTTTTCAATTCTTTTACAAGTTTTATGTAGTCGTCAAAAGTGTTTACAACAATCAAAGGATATTTGTTTTCGGGGGTGATGTGCTCAAGTTTTTCGTTATAATTTTTTAACCCAAATTTTACTCTAAAAAATATAGAATCTATTGTGTAAGCGAGTGTAGGTTGTGTTTTTATGCGTTCACTTAAAGGTTTTACTTCGCCTCGTTTGAGTTGGTAGTGGCGATAGGTTTTCCCCATAGATGAATAATTTTCATCTTTACCCTTGAAATAGTGAAAATCTATAACCAAATCTTCATAAACCGAATCCATTTCTTGTATCAAAAATCGAGGAAAAATCGAGTATTGACCGTCTTTGACATCAACAATCATAGCAAATTCGTATTTGAGCTTTTTTACGATAGCCACAAAAGCACTATCGCCTTTTTTTACACCATATAATGGCATTGGATGTCGTCTTTCGTAGAGATACCCTTTGTCTTTATTAAAAAGCCCCATTCTACCGTCGGCTAAAACCCAATACCCATTTTCGCCCTTGTTTGCTAAAGCATCAATAGTTAAAACATCAAGAAATTTTACATTGTTTCCGATTTGTTCTTTTGGGATTTTTAGGCGATACGCTCCATTTTTGCGTTCTTTTAGTTCTATTGACGTTATTGTTTCTTTCCCATCAGTTGTTGTTTTTTTTATGTTTACGTATTTTTGTGCAAACAAGTTAATCGACATCAAAAATACTAATGTTGAGACAAATATTTTTCTCATAATATATGACATGGATAGGTTATCTATTTTTTATATAAGCATAGTCTTTTATAGCAGATATTTAATAATTGTCAAACATTGTATATTTGTTGTTTTATCGTGTTTTACTCGATGTGAAATAGCAAATTAATTATATTTTTTGTACAAAATAAATCGACAACACAAATATTTTTATTTTAATACTTAAACGATAATGAAGTACGTCTTGAATATTATTATTTTTGTAATGCTTTCATTTGTTCCGTTGTTGGCGGTACAAAAAAAGGCGAGTGTATCACAAAATGATGTCGATAAAGAGTTTGTAAGTCATATTATCATTTCAAGATTGGATAAAAATTTAGACTTTTTAAATAAGTCTGTCTCAAAAAATATGTCGCTTTCATCGGTTACGAAGATTTACAAGGGTGAATATTTTTCTGTATTTTCAATTTTTGCAAATGTATCGGGTAATGGGAGTGTTGTATATGATATTGTAGTAAGAGCTCCCAGTGGGAATATTATATCTGTAAAAAAAGGTGTTTCTATTGAGACTAATAAAGAGAGAAATCCATCAGTTGTTTGGTCAAAAGAAGCGGAACAACTTTTTTTTGAAGATAGTTCAGAAAGTGGAATTTACTCGGTATTTGTAATAGCAAAAGATGTAAGAACTGGTAGAACATCTTGTGCAGAACAGTATTTTGAGTTGTCGGAATGGGATATTTTAGAGTCATCGCCTATTGCAGATAAAAATGTTTTTTGGCAAACGCTAAAAAATTATCATACGGGGCAGTCGGCGGAAATTTTGTATAATTTGTTTTGTTCTGAACATGCACAAATGGCAACCAAAGACGAATTAAATCATCTTTTGTTTATGTTTTTCAGAGAAGCGTTTAGATCTAAGCCCTTTCTGATTGATGTGTTGGAGAAAAAATTTGACTTTGCCGATAATTATACTCGTCTGAATATAATATCTTTATTTTCTTCGTTGGCAGAAGACTATCGATTGCGTGGAAAAGTTATGACAAATTCAGAAAAAGAACTTTGGCAAAATATGTTTAAATTGCAATTGTCGATTTCTTCACCTTACGAAGTTGGCAGTTTTTCTACCGTTGCTGCAGATTTATTGTGGGGTGATTTTTATGCAAAGGGAACTTATGCTCCTATCGAACGTTCAATGTTTTATATTTCCGACCTTGATACAGCTGAGAAAATGGTGCAACATATAAAGCAAGGCAAATCGCTGGCAGACTATAATCCTGATGATTTACGAACGGGCGTTATGTTTATAACGTGTGCGTATTCTTTGATGCGTAATACGTCTGCAAAGCTTGCAATGTGTTATGTTGATTTTTATGTGTCTGAAAACAAAGACAAAATTACAGCCGAGAAATTCAAACAAACATTTAAACTTGTAGGCGAGTATTTGGAAGCGAGACAGCCTAAGAAAAAGTAGTTTTTGCCTATTTTACAATATATTTATCACAATAAACTTGCAAAATTTAAACAACATCTTAAACGTTTAACATATTATGAAAACTTTTGTAGGAATTGATATAGGAGGCACAAAGACAGCAGTAGTTTTGGCTCTAGAAGAAAATGGTACATTTCAAATATGTGAGCGAGTGCAGTTTGCAACGTTATCTTGGAAAGAATCTATTGAGACAATTTTTAATATAATAGAAGAAATAACATCGAAACGCAGTATAAATGTCTGCGATATTTGTTCAATTGGGATAAGTTGTGGAGGTCCTCTTGATAGCAAATTAGGACTGATAATGTCGCCTCCAAATTTGATTGGTTGGGACAATGTAGAAATTGTAAAAATTTTCAAAGATAAATTTGGAGTTGCTACTTTCATACAAAATGATGCCAATGCGTGTGCTCTTGCCGAATGGAAGTTTGGTGCTGGAAAAGGAACGCAAAATATGGTTTTTATGACCTTTGGTACAGGGCTTGGTGCTGGATTGATATTAAATGGCAAGCTTTATGATGGTACAAATGGTAATGCGGGTGAAGTTGGTCATATTCGTCTAGAGAAATTTGGTGCAGTCGGTTATGGAAAACGTGGATCATTTGAAGGTTTTTGTAGTGGTTCTGGTATTGCTCAGGCTGCGAGAGTTCGGGCAATGGAGCTTTTTCAGATGGGCAAGAAATGTTGTTATTGCAAGTCGATGAGTGAACTTTCTGAAATAAGTGCTAAATCGGTAGCGGAAGCTGCTAAAAATGGCGATAAAGACGCAATAGAAATTTATCGCGAATGTGGAGAATATCTAGGTAGGGGCGTATCTATTCTGATAGATATTTTAAATCCGGAAAAGATTGTCATTGGTAGTATTTTTGAACGTTCTCAAAATTTACTTTCAGAGGCGATGAATAGGGCTATTGCTTACGATGCTTTAGAACAATCTGCATCGGTGTGCAAGGTTGTTCCGGCTATATTGGGAAATTCAATAGGCGATTACGCTGCCGTTTCGGTAGCCATTGAAGGTTACAGGGGAAATCTTTAGTATGAAAAATTCAATATTATCAACTTTAAAAGAAGCATCAAATGCGTTAAGTACATTTATCGCAAACGAGCAAAATATAGAAAAAATTGCTCAAGCCGTAGATGTTATGGTTGCATCTTTGAATGGAGGTGGAAAAATCTTGGCATGTGGAAATGGTGGTTCGCTTTGCGATGCGACTCATTTTTGCGAAGAACTAACAGCCAGATTTAGAAAAAATCGTCGAGCCTTAGCAGCTATCGCAATAAATGATCCTGCTTTCATAACATGTTCAGTCAATGATTTTGATCCGCAAGATGTATTTTCTCGATATGTTGAGGCTCTCGGTAAAAGTGGCGATGTTTTGTTGGCTATTAGTACTAGCGGTAATTCCGAAAATATTTTAAGAGCTTCAAAGCTTGCAATACAAATGGGTATTAAAGTTGTAGCTTTAACAGGTAAATCGGGTGGAAAGCTAGGAGAATTTGCCGACGTAGAAATTCGAGCTCCATATAGCGAGTATTCTGATAGAGCTCAAGAGATTCATATAAAAGTCATACATATTTTAGTACAAGAAATTGAAAAATCTCTAATATATAACAAGGAAGGAAAATAATGAAAAAATTGATATCGTTTGCAGTTGTTTCAATACTTGTATTGAACGTGTGGGGACAAAGTGTATCGCTTGATGGCGAATGGGATTTGTCTTTCTGGGCGCAACCACGTCCCAGAGTAGATTATCCATCGAAAGCAAAGCCAGAAAAGACTATCAAGGCGAAGGTTCCTGGAAACGTAGAAATTGATATGCTTGCAGCTGGTATTATAGATGATCCTTTAGTAAAGAATAATGTCTATAAGCTTCGCAAATATGAAGGGTATCAATGGTTGTACTCTAGAACGTTTACAGCTCCTAAACTAGAAGACGAAGCTAGAGCAATTCTCAATTTACAAGGTGTTGATACGCTCGCCGATATATTTATAAATGGCAAAAAAGTTGGTTCCACTGATAATATGTTGATTGCTCATAAAATAGATATTACCGATTTTCTAAAGGACGGCGAAAATAAAATCGATATTCTTTTAAGTTCTGTTGTTATTGAAGCATACAAGCATTCTTATGCAATGGCGTGTACTCGCGTAAGACATTGTGATGGCTTGGAAGTTCGCAAAGCTCCACACATGTATGGCTGGGATATTATGCCTCGATTAGTTTCTGCTGGTATATGGAAGAGTGTATCGGTCGATGTGCAGAAGCCTGAACGATTAGAAGATGTATTTTGGATGACCAATAAACTAGATGTCGATGCAAAAACCGCAAGAATTTCTGTACAATTCAGAGTTGCTACTCGTTTTGAAAAATTCGATGACCTTCGTTACAATATAGAATTGAAACGCAATGGCAAAGTTTTCTATTCTTGGAAAAACAACAGAAGGCAATCAAATAGTGTTCGTAGTCAGTTCGATTTAAAAAATGTAGAATTTTGGTGGCCTCGCACTATGGGCGAACCTGCTCTTTACGAGGCAACGTTATTTTTGACTGATGTTAATGGCAAGATTGTAGATAGTGATACTCGCAAAATTGGAGTTCGAACCATTGCACTTGATTATGCCGATGTTTATCCAGACAAAGACGGTAAGTTCCAATTTATTGTTAACGGCAAACCAATGTTTGCATTTGGTACGAATTGGGTACAAGTCGATGGTTTGCATAGTAGAGATGAGGCTTTAATTGGTCAAGTTCTTGAAAATATGAAAGATTTGAACTGCAATATGGTTCGTTGTTGGGGTGGAAACGTATATGAATGCGACAAGTTCTACGAATTTTGTGATGAAAACGGTATAATGATTTGGCAAGATTTTACAATGGGATGTTCTCTTGCTGCTCAATCAGATAAATTTAAAAAAGAGATTGCATACGAAGTTCAACAAATTGTTCGTCGCTTGCGTTCGCACCCATCTATTGCAATGTGGGCAGGTAACAAAGAAAATGATATTGCTCTAAATTGGGGTTTCAGAGAGTTTAAAATCGATCCTTCTCGCGATGAAATTAGTCGAGAAGTTTTGCCGAGAGTTCTCTTTAGTGAAGATATAACTCGTCCATATTTGCCAAGTTCTCCATACGTTTCTCCTGATGTGTATAGCGGAAAGGCAAAACCATCAGAGGATCATCTTTGGGGACCTAGAGGATATTATAAAACGCCATTCTACACAAAGTCTTCGGCTAAGTTTGTAAGTGAAATAGGCTATCATGGTTGTCCAAATAGAGAGTCGTTGGAAAAAATGTTCTCAAAAGATTGTGTTCATCCATGGGGCAATGGAGAAAAGGGGATTGACTTCAATCATGAATGGCAGTGCAAAGCAGTAACGTCGTTTGAATGGCAAAAACATGGGTACGAAGCTGGTAGAAATCGCCTTATGGCACGTCAAACAAAAATCCTATTTGGAGACGTTCCAAATGATTTAGATGACTTTATTGCAGCATCTCAATTTGTTCAAGCCGAAGCTAAAAAATATTTCATAGAAATGATGCGTACAAAAAAAGGCGATAAAAGTGGTATTTTATGGTGGAATTTACGCGATGGTTGGCCTGTAATTTCTGATTCTGTTACAGACTATTACAATTCTAAAAAGTTGGCTTATTACTTTATTAAACGTGTTCAAGAAACTACTTGTGTTATGATTAATGATGATTTTGAAGTAGTTTGCTCTAACGAAATGCTAAAACCTAGAAAGGTATCAGTAAAAGTTAGTGATTTGGATAGTAAGAAGGTTTTATTAGAAATTGATGATGTTACAATAGATGCAAATTCTTTAAAAAAATTAGCAACATTAGAAAAACAAAAAGATCAAGGTATGCTCATTATTGAATACACTGTTGATGGTAAAAAACTCGAAAATCACTATTTGTATGGAACACCTCCGTTCAATCTTGACCAATGTAAAAAATGGGTTAAAGCTTTAGATATCAAACGTAACTAACCATAAAATATAAATATCTATGAAAAAAACATTTCCAATATTTTTAGCTTTTCTATGTATGGGCTTTGGTGATGCCGTATCAACATTTGTCGGCAAGGCAAAAGATACATTTCAACTGAGTAATTTTGATGCACAGTTGGTCTCTTTGGCAGGTCTTATAATGTTTGGTGTTCTGTCTGTTCCTATGGGGATTTTGCAAGATAAAATTAGCAAAAAGAAAACCTTGCTGATAGGTTTAGCTCTAGCTTTGATAAGTGTAATTACAGTTCTTGTTGCAGGTATATCAAGTTATGCTGTATTCTTAAGTGCGGTATTATTGCTAGGGGCGGGAGCTGCTGTATTGCAGGTGGCAGGAAATCCTATAATGCGCGATGTTTCAGATGAAGGCAAATATTCTAGTAATCTTTCTTTGGGACAATTCATAAAGGCAATCGGTTCAAATACTGCACCTATTGTATTTTTTGTTCTCGCATTGTTTGCTGGTTCGTCTACCGATGCTAATCATGACAAGGCCTTTGAATGGAATTTAGTTTTTACAATATTCGCAATCGGAATTATATTTACAATGATTAGCGTAGCATCTTTAAAAATTCAAGAGAGCAAAAGCGATGGCGTTGTTTCCATAGCATCATGTTTGAAGTTGTTAGGTAATGGATATGTATTTTCTATGGTATTGGGAATTTTTGTCTATGTAGGTGCGGAAATATGTGTTGCAAGTGGAATGCCTATTTATTTTACAGATAAGTTTGGAGTTTCTAGTGCATTGGCAACACAATATGTAACGTATTTCTTTTTAGCTATAATGGTTGCTAGATTATTTGGAGCGTTTATCTTGCGCTTTATAAAGCCACGCATATTCTTGGTGGTATCAGCAGTAATGGCATTGTTGGGGTTTTCAATGTTATTGCCTGAAAGTAACATTTTAACAACCATTGCTTTATTTGTAATTGCACTGGGATATGCAAATATTTTTCCATTGATATTTTCGATGGCAATAGACAAAATGCCGGAGAAATCTAATGAGCTTTCTGGATTGATGATTACTGCAATTTTTGGTGGAGCAATAATACCTCCAATTATGGGATATGTTGCAGACTCTTATGGCGTATTGATTGGATTTGTTGTTCCAGCACTATGTGTTCTATATATATTATTGTTGTCGTTTAAGAATCTAAAGGACGCTTAAATCTAAAACAACACAGGAATAAAATGCTACAATAATTGTAGCATTTTTTTTACTTCTTAGCTTTTGTGAGTG
>JAGAOA010000163.1 GCA_017623955.1 Opitutales bacterium | reverse complement strand
CTCCAGCATATTCAGAACAAAACGATCCATTCATACAGCGTGAAATGTTCGAAGCTCAAGTTGGCGACGAAATTCAAAAGATGGACGAAGACTTCCTTGTAGCTCTTGAACATGGTATGCCTCCAGCAGGTGGTATGGGTATAGGTATCGACCGTCTAGTAATTCTCTTAACTAGTGCTGCAAATATTAGAGATACTATTTTGTTCCCATCGTTGCGTCCAGAGTAAATAAGAAATGCCTTGGTGGTTATACATTGCGCTGAAACAACTTTTCCCTAGTGGGAAAATAATGTCGTTTTTTGCGGCAGTGTCAATCTTGGGTGTAGCTTTGGGGATATTGGGGTTGTTCGGTACGCAGAGCGTAATGAATGGGTTTCACGCACAAATTGGAGAAAAATTGCGCGATACTACTGGCGACATAATTATACGCAATTATGGTCAACCCATGTATAATCAAGATGCCATTTGTAAACATCTCAGACAAATGCCTGAAGTTTTGCGGGTAGAAACTGTTGCAAATGGTCCAGTTATGATGTTGTCGCGCAATGTTCCAATTTTCCCTATGTTGCGTAGTTACGATACAATCAAGGATGAGTCAGCCTTGCCTATAAAAGAGAAGCATTTCATAAAAATGGGTAAGATTGAAAACCTCGATGACGATTCCATTGTATTAGGTCAACGACTCGCCGCCATTAATGGTATTTCTGTTGGCGATTCTGTGGAAATTTTTTCGCCGACAATGCTCGATAAAATTAACAAAGACGAAGTTCCGTTGCCAGCTAAGCTTGAAGTTGTAGGTCTTTTGTCTACGGACTATTCCGAAGTAGATTCTAATGTAGCTTTAGTTTCACTAAGAAGAATGAAAGACTTGTATGGTTTGGGCAACGGTGTTCATTCTATTGTGGTTGCGTTGAAAAGTGGCGTAGATTGTAAAAGCTTTGCTGAAAAATTACGCAATAGCCAAGATATTCCATATAGAGTATCAACGTGGCTCACAGCAAACGAGGGCTTTTTGCGAGTTATAAAAATGGAAAAAGTTATGATGTCGTTGATAATATTTTTGATTATCATTGTAGCATCATTTTCAATTTGTATATCGCTTTATACTTCAGTTTTGCGTAAAACACGCGAAATAGGACTTTCAGGTGCAATGGGTGCTCGCCCATATCAAATAGCACTTACTTATTGCTTTCAAGGTTTGTTAATTGGCGTTCTCGGTTCGTGTTGCGGTATAGCTCTTACAATGTTAGTACTTTATTTTCGTGAACCACTTGTAGAAATTATAGTTGGACGTGAAGCATTGATAGAGTTTTATCATTTTGCACATCTGCCAGTAAAGTATGAACTAAACGATGCAATTACTGCATGTGTTTTTGCCACTGTACTTTGTACTATCGCAGGAGTATTTCCAGCAGTACGTGCTGCACGTTTGAAAATTTCGGAGGCTATGCGTAATGACTAATGAAATAGTGTTGTCGGCAAACAATGTTCGCAAGTCGTTTAAGGCTCCCGATGGAACATCTATTGAAGTGTTGCGTGGAGCAACGTTATCAATATTTGCAGGTGAAAGTGTTTCTTTGCGAGGAGAAAGCGGAGCTGGCAAAACTACTTTGATGAATATAATTTCATGTCTAGAAAGTGTAACTTCTGGTGAAGTTTATTGGTTGGGTGAAAGAGTTGATAATTTGTCTAATTCAGCACAAGCAAAAATTCGTGCAGGGTTTATGGGATTTGTTTTCCAAAATTATTGTCTTATGCCAGAATTGACTGCATTAGAAAACGTAGAATTGGCTAGTAGAATTTTAGGTAAATTTTCACCTGCAATTACTAAAAGAGCAAAAGAATTGCTAGAAATTGTTGGTCTAAAAGATAGGCTTAAGTATTTGCCAAATAAGCTTTCTGGTGGAGAACGTCAACGAGTTGCAATAGCCCGTGCAATAATAAATTCTCCAAGTGTTATATTGGCAGACGAACCTACTGGAAATCTCGATGAGGACACAGCAAAAGCCGTTATGAATATACTTCTTAATATGTGTAAAGACAATAATACCTCATTGTTGCTTATAACACATAATCCAGATTTTGCAAAAATGACAGATACAGAGGTTTATCTCTCTCATGGTGGAATAGAAAATATCCGTTCAAAAAAATAAAGACAATCACAAGATTGTCTTTGTTTTTTCTAGTGCTATATGATGTTTTCTAGTTGAAAGAGGATATTAAATAGCGGACTGTAGCTCTACCTTGTTTATCGCCTGTTAATGATGATTCCACTATTTTTACGTATGGTTCAAGAGTTGCCAGTAATTCTTCTAGTTTTGCAATTTTGTGTAATTCTTGTGGAGTTGTGGATAGTGTGATTTTATTGATTTTAAATTCTCCAACTTGAGCAGTTGTTACGTTAGAAATAGAATAATCAATTTCTGCTTGTTTGGCAGCATTTTCTATCGCAATCTGTAAATCGTCAGGCGATAACGCTTTTGTTTTATCTATTTCTGACTCAAGTTTTTTTAGTCTAGCAAGAATGTTTGCTTCCATATTTAATGCAGTATTTGCAACTAGCAAACGTTTGTCTATATCTATTTTTGTTGTGTTAATTTCATTTTTTTCAGAAATCATCGATGACATCCATATTGCAAGTACACAAAAGAAAATGCAAAAAATCATGATGCGTTCTCTTTTGTTTCTAGAAGCCATAAAGTTTTTTATTTTTTTCATATTTAACGGCATTTAAGATTTATCGTAAAGCGAGTCTTTCCGTGAGATGTATCGCTTTCCATTTTTGCGTCGAACGAACCAGATTGATTAAGGGCATCTATAAATTCTTTTACACTATTTATAGAATTGGCGGATCCCGATATAGAAATTTTATCTACACTTTCTTGTGCAATGCGTTCAAAATAAATGTCATCGGATCGCATAGAGTTTATAAGTGCTAGAGTTTCAATAGGACGAATTTTTTTGCCTTTAAAGCTTGCTAGCTTTGCAATTTCAGCACTTTGAGCTTCTATTTTTTTTGCTTTTGGTTCAATTTTTTCTAGTTGTTTGATTGCTTCTTCTAATTGAAATTTATCAAATATAATCGATATTTGAAAAATAGCCATTAGCAAAATTAAAATAGGTATTGAACGTATTATTAAATTCTTTGCAATTCTTCGCCAAAAGGAAGACTTAGCTTCCTTTAGCATTTCATTTGTACGTAGTTCTGCTGTTAAAAAAGTCTTTATTTTTTCTGTAATAGAAAAACTTTCTATGATGTTGTCTTCTTCGTCTATTTTAGAAAGTGTTGCTTCTATTTTTCCATATTTGTACTTTATCGATGTAAATTTGTAGGTAGAAATATCCTCAGTGTTAATACCAGCTAAAGCTAAGGCATTTGCTTTTGCCAAATCAAAATTGCCATCTAGGGTAGATGTTGCAGCAATTTTAGTAATAGAATTATCTTGAAATTCTACGGCACATACGGTTTCGTCACTTTTTAAAATGCAAGCTCCTTGTAGATTGAATGCACATAGTAAGCTTGATGATGGAATTATCAATTTAGCCGACTCAATGTAATCTTTGTTTATTTCATCAAAAACCGATTCAAGCGATGCAATGTAAATGCACAATGAATTGCCTTTTTTGATGTAAGCTGAAATCTTATCGGGTGTCCACAATGCAGAATTCTCGACTTCATTTTCAACGAAGTCTTTAGTATCACTCGTGGAAAGTTCTAACGGAACATCTACCGCTTTAAGGAATAAGCGACTATCATCTATCAATATAACGGACATCATATTTTTAAACGTATAAAAAAAATAAAAGTTTCTAAAATTATTGTTGAAAGAAAAAAAAATCGCAACAGTCTTTTATGTATGGCGTTAATTGTTTATTCAGGTGGATTAGATTCAACAGTGCTTTTGCATTTGCTTAAAAGTAAAAATGAAGCAACAGAAGCACTATTAGTTGATTATGGGCAAAAACATAAAAAAGAGCTAACTTATGCTGTGTGGAATTGTAATAAGCTAGGTGTGCCATATAATATAGCCGATTTATCTAGTATAACCAAATTGTTTGGAGCTAGTTCTCTTACTAATTTGTCTGTCGATATTCCTAATGGAGATTATGCTGATGATAATATGAAATCTACGGTTGTGCCTAATAGAAATATGATAATGATAGCAATCGCATCAGCACGAGCTATTGCAATAGGGACTACCAAAGTAGCGTATGCTGCTCATTCAGGTGATCATGCTATATATCCCGATTGTCGCAATGAATTTGCCGATGCACTAGATTGTGTTTTACGACTTTGTCATTACGATGAAATTTCATTGTATCGCCCTTTTGTCGATATGAATAAATCTCAGATAGTTAAATTAGGAGCAGAATTGAAAGTTGATTTTTCGCAAACGTGGTCATGTTATAAAGGTGGAGACATTCATTGTGGGGAATGTGGAACCTGTAGAGAGCGTCGAGAAGCTTTTAGCTTGGCGGGTGTGGAAGATGTTACCGAATACGAAAGTCTATAAAAAATTGTATAATTTAGTAAAAGAAGCTGGAGTAAGATATTTAAGCCTTATCCCTAGGTTATAACTATGAAAATAGCTACTATACTGCGGTAGTTTATAACACGCTTTTTTTTAGAAATATTCCATCAAAAAATGCTGAAGTTTGTATTTTTTAGTTAGCTAAAATTTTTACAATCTTGAATGTTCCTTTTTTTGAGGCACTTTTAGATTCAGAATTTATCACTCCATTTTCAAATTTGTTAGAAGTTGTTGCTTTGCGATTAGAATTTCTGCTTTGCGAATTTTGATTTTTTGAATTTTCAGTCGATGTTGAATTTTGATTTCCATCTAGTAGTTGGGCGTATTCTGTTGAGTTTGCATAATAGGCAGTCATTCTGTATTGAGCTAGTCCACGTTTTATAGTGATGTTTATTTTTAGAAGCTGAGCATTGAATGTTGTCATATTTGTGGGATATTCAATCACTCCACGATTATACAAATCAGTTGCGTTTTTACACCAAGTAATACCATCAGATATTGAGCCAATTTCGCCACGTAGAGCCAGATAAAGATTTGTGTCATAGTTTTTATCTTCTGCTTCCATCAAGGTATATAATACATCTTCGCTAGCGGCATTTAGATTTATTTTTTTGAAAGGTTCTAGTGAAAATATGGCTGTAAATTTTTTGTAAAGTTCAGTTGGGCGTTGACGTTCATCAAAGAAGGCAACGTTTGCATCTTTTACATATAGGAGTTCTCTGAATGTCTCCATTGGCCTATTGAGCGGTTCTGTTGTTCCAGTATCATATTCAGTATATTCTGCTCCGCTAAATAGCATGCTGTCATTTTTATCGCACCAGTCGGATATCAAGTCGGCATATTCTGTTGCATCTCTTTCTGTCAATCCTAGAGTTTCAAGAATTTTTGCTAGAGTTGCAGTTGGTACTGCTCGCAGAGGTATTTTGCCACTTTCATCTATAATTTCAACTTCTACATCTGATCCACTTGGTAAACTTATGCGTTTTTCGGCGAAAGGTTTATTCCATCCTTGAGCTCCAGAAAATATACCTTCATCAATTTCAGAATATTCTTCTTGTATAGCGATAGCAGCGTTTAAAGCTGAGAACGCGTCGTAGCGTAAATCGAAATCTTTTGCTGATGATGCTCTTGTTCGCAATGCTACTGATGCGTATTCCGCGATAGCTACGACTATTGCTGATGATGCAAAAATAATCATCATCACAAATAGCAACACAGAGGCTTTTTTTTGATTTTTCATTGCGAAATTTGGTAATCAATTACAGGCTTGAGTGAAATTATTCTAGTTATTTCTTCCCCATCTTTTGCGAAAACAATTTTCAAATATTCAGGCATAGACGTCATATTTGTATCTAAGGTAGGTTCTTCTTTCCACATAGTTGAGTCCATATAAATATATGCAATTTCTTTTACGAATGGAGTAAGTAGTGTTTTATATATGACAGGATCAGATTGTCGTTTTCTATCGTCACTTATTCTGCTAGTCCAGTATATAGATAATCCTTCGCCTTCGACAAAATCCAAGAAGCAAGTTTTTTCTGGAGCTACGCCAGTTGCTGGCAGATATAAAGGATGTGCTTTTTTTTCTGAAAAAACCAAGTAGTATTTGTTTGAATTTTCTTCTTCTATCAGTTTAGCAATGCACAAACTATTGCCTCTCGATAGTATTGTTTCGGGGACGGACTTTGATATATTTGAGTTCATAAAGCTTGATCTCAAAAAGTTTTCCACTCCATCTGCATGAGCTCTTAGCGACCAGTTACGTTCAAAAAATTCCGAAGTTTTTACAAAATCGAACATTAACATAGTACATGCGAACATTACGATTGCCGATATTGCAACCGCCATTACAGTTTCCAATAATGTAAATGCTTTTCTGTTCATTTTTTATTTTCTTTGCGGAAGAAGTCGTCTCGACGTTTTCTTTCAAGGAAATCAATTCTATCTTCCTTCAGATCATCTCTGTCGAAGGAGTTTTCGTACCAAGTCGGACGCACAACCAAAAATGTTTTTAAATATTCTTTGTTTGGAGCATTTATGCGAACGCGAAGTTCAAATAAATCTAAAATCTGAGTTTGATCAAATTCTGCATACACTCTGTATTTTTGGTTGTCGACTGTATCAATATCAATTCCGTCATCTAGAGCTTCATAGTCTTTAACATTTAAAATGGCGTCAAGACATAGTTGCAGATTTGCATTTTCTAAACCATTTTTGTCTTTCATAGCCATTGGTGCAATCATATTGTAGCACGCTTGCGATAACACGAAACCTCCTAATGCAAGCAGGGCTACCGCCGCAATGACTTCTATTAGAGAAAATGCTTTTTTATTTGTTCGCATACGGCATTGCTGAGAAATTATCAAATTTCAATTCTAGATTTTTTTCGAAAGCTTTTGATTTTATTATGGCAGAAAATTTACAACTTGAGCCGTCGGGAGCAAATATTATGCTTTGTCTATCTTCTAGAGGAAATACCGCACGTTCTTTCCCATATACTATTGGTTTTTCTAGCACAAAAACAACTTCGTCCATATCAGCTAAATTATCTACTATAAAATCTTTGTTTTGTTTTTTTGCGTCTTCAAATTTTTTTTCGTCTTCAGCTTTCAAAAAAATGCGTTTGTCTACAACAGAAGTTTCTAGATCTGCAATCTCGTAAAATCCTCGACGGTCATAAGTAAGTTCTGTGTATTTTTTTTGTGATTGAGCAATATTTGAAGCCGATTTAACTGCCGCAATTAAACCGCGTTCTATTGTTTTGTTGCCGTTTGTAAACGAATCTATTTTAGACAGTCCGCCAATTATTAACGTAGAAAGCAATATAATCAGAGCTATAGTAGCTACGACTTCTAAAATCGAAAAACCGCTGCGAACCTTTAAAACACGGGTTTCACAGCGGATATTTATACGCTTTTTTAGCATGAGATATTATTTTTTGTTCCAGTTGCCAATGTCGTCTTCCGTTTCATTTTGAGCATCTGGACCCATTGACCAAATATCATATCCATCTGTACTTTTTTGAGGTGGAAATCTATATTGATAATCGTTGCCCCAAGGGTCTTTGGGTAACGAGCGAACGTATGGACCATCCCAACGTTCTTTCAACGCATCTGGAGCCTTGAGTAATGCGTTTAGACCTTCTTCTGTTGTTGGGTATCTGCCTGTTGATAGTTTAAAAGCCATCATTGGTGTAGCTAAAGAGCCGTTTACAAAAGACGATGCAATTTTGTTTTGATTGCTAGACATCATTTTATCGACATTTGATACTACCAAAAAAGCCAATAAAGAAATCATTGCAATAGCTAGCATTACTTCTATAAGGGTAAACGCTTTTCTTGTTTTATGTGTTGTGCGTGTAAATTTTGTAAAAGTTTTCATATTTATATTGAACGTAAAATTAATAAAAAGGTTTCAATTTATTTTATAACGATTCAAGTTTTTTACAAACTTCATCTATCAGAAATGCAGGTGTTGATGCACCAGCAGTTACTCCTACTATTTCAAATTTTGAAATAGATTTTAAATCAAGTTCGTTTAGTGTTTCGATATGGAAACAAGGCAGACCTGTTCGTTGAACTAGTAAAGCTAGTTTTACAGTGTTAGCCGAGTGTTTTCCACCAATTACTACTATTGCTTGTGCTCCATTTTGGGCCAAACGTACAACTTCACTTTGTCTAGCTTTTGTAGCCCCGCAGATAGTATCTACAATTTTCGTATTTGGAAAACGTTTTTGTAAGTATGAAGCTAACATTGCGAAGTCATCAGGAAACATAGTCGATTGTGATACTACACAAATATCCCCCTCTATGTCCTGTAAACTATCAACGTCTTCTTTATTTTTTATTGTAAATCCTTTTCCTTTTTGAGCGTATCCGAGCAATCCTATAACCTCAGGATGCTTTGGATCTCCCACTATTACAACAGTGTAGCCTTTCAGTGCGTGGATTTTTATAGTTCCAGCAATTTTCCCAACATCAGGGCAAGTGGCATCTTTGCATGGAAGTCCTAGAGATTTTAAGTATTGACGGCGTTCGGGCGATACTCCGTGTGCCCTTATTACGAGCATAGCCTCTTTTTCTGATTTTATTTCGTCGTCAATATTCTTTCTGCTAGCATAATCGCCGATTTCTTTTACTCCGCTTTTTTCTAATAATTCCATCATCTGAGAATTGTGGATGAGTGGACCATCTGTAAATACGGTTTTTGTGCCATTCTCAGTACATGTTGTAGCAATTCCTATTGCACGTTCAACCCCAAAGCAAAATCCAGCACTTTTAGCTCTTAAAACTTTCATAATATTATATCTTTTTTATATCGAAACCGTCTTTTTTATCGAATACTTCCCAGCCAGCTTCTTTTATTTTTCCTCTGAGTTCATCGGCTAAAGCAAAGTTACGTTCTTTTTTTGCATTCCAACGTTGTTGAGCTAAGTCGATAATTTCTGAGGGAACATCCATTTTAGGTTCTTTTTCAAATAAATCAATACCTAAGGCATAGGCAATACCTGCAAAAGCTTGTAGGTCTTCTTTGGTTTGAACGTTAGTTAAAGCTGAGAATGTTTTTCCTAACGCTTTAGGTACATTGATATCGTCAATTAATGCATTCCAAGCGTCTTCAAAAACTGTATTTTCAAATTTATTGCCAATCTTGATAAATTCTTTGAATTCATCGGCAGATACATTTGTTTTAGATAACGCATTTTCTAACGCTTTTTTCATTTTGGTCAAAGCACTTTTTGCGTCATCTAGTCCTTTAAATGTAAAGTTGAGTTGTTGACGATAATGTCCAGATATCAAAGCATATCGTATTTGAGCAGGAGTGTATCCTTTTTCTACAAGCTGATCTAACGTAAATAGATTACCCAAACTCTTCGACATCTTTTGACCTTCTACCATCAAGTGCGCACTGTGAAACCAGTAGCGGACATAAGGCGATTTTCCTGTTGCACACTGACTTTGCGCTATTTCATTTTCGTGGTGAGGGAAACATAAATCTATTCCACCGCCGTGTAAATCGAAAGTATCTCCGAGATATTTACGCGACATAGCTGAGCACTCAATATGCCAACCTGGACGACCTTCTCCCCAAGGAGATTTCCAATAATTTTCGCCATCTTCAGCTTTTCGACCTTTCCACAAAGCAAAGTCTGAAACACTTTCGCGTTCGTATTCATCGGCATTGTTTACTTCTCCAGCTGAGTTTGTTGCCTGAGTAGCCATATTTTCTCTATCTAGCCCTGCAAGGCGACCATACTCGTCAAAGGCTGAAATTTTGAAATATACACTACCATCTTTAGCTGGATATGCAAATCCCTTTTCGACTAGAGCTGATACCATTTCGAGTTGTTCGTTGATGTGTTCTGTTGCTCTAGGTTCAACGTGAGGCGACAACATATTTAGCTTCTGACAATCTTGATGAAATTTGTCTTCCCACTTCGCAGTAAATTCCTTCAACGACATTCCCAATTTTTGACTTTCTCTAATGGTTTTGTCGTCAACGTCTGTAATATTGCGAACATGTTTTACATTGTATCCGGCACATTCAAGAGTCCTTCTAAGTACATCTTGAACAAGGAATGTTCTAAAATTGCCGATAGGTGCAGGCCCATAAACAGTAGGTCCACAACAGTAAATTCCAAAGACATCACCCGACTGAATAAGTTCGTCTTTAGTTCTAGTTAAAGTATTATGTATATTTGGTTTCATTTTTTGTTGCGATTTTTATTAAACGCTTTTACAAATAAAAACATAATGAACGAAAATTTCAAGCTATATATATCCAAACGTCCACGTCGTCTTCGTAAAAGTAAGGCAATTTTAAATTTATGTACAGAGACTCGCATAAGTGTACAAGATTTCATTTTGCCAGTTTTTGTAAAGGAAGGGCTATCTGGTGCGGATGAAATTGAATCTATGCCAAGAATTTATCGCCATAGCATAAATTCACTTTTAAAGTACTGTCAAAAAGCTTTAGAAGCTGGAATAAGTGCGATAGCACCATTCCCGATGGTAGATGCAATAGATAAGTCTATCGATGCACGTGAATCATATAATCCTATGTCGCTTGCAAACAGAGCTATTTCTGCGGTAAAGAAAAATTTTCCGGAAATGCTTATCGTTGCTGATATTGCTCTAGATCCTTATACAGTGCATGGTCACGACGGTATATTAGATGATTCAGGAGAGTGGATTTTAAACGATAAGACAGTGGGGATTTTAGCCGATATGGCAGTTTCAGCTGCTGAAGCTGGTGCTGATATAGTTGCGCCTTCTGATATG
>JAGAOA010000162.1 GCA_017623955.1 Opitutales bacterium | reverse complement strand
TCACGCATCAGGGTTTTACACACAAAGGGCAAACGAAGATTTTAATTATGTGTCATTTACTACTGGTGGAAGTGCAAACCTAAAAATAAATGGAAAAAACATAAATTTAAAAAAAGGAATGCTCTTTTATGCATCGAGTAAATCGGAGTATACGCTACAAATTCCTAAATACTGGAATATGCTTTTCTTTCATCTAGAAAAATCGCCTAAATGGAATTTTATCACCAAAGATATCTAAATTGTACGTAACGCCAATTTCTTTGAAGAAATAAAATACCCTACCTACAAATTTTTTGATGAAGTTTACAAGCAAAATCGCTCATTGCGTTTACTAGAAATCTATGCCGATATGCTAGAAATATACATACGTCGAGAAATATCAAATAACGATAGAGATTGGAATAGACTAGACAATATTATCCATGAACTTCAAACAAGTTCAATTCAAACAATCAGCACAAAATACGCTGCTAAACAACTAGGAATGAATGTATACAAATTCGACAAGCATTGTATTAAATTTCACGGAATGAAATTTGCAAAACTAGTTGAACAAATAAAAATGCAAAAAGGAAAAAAATTACTGATGTCGATAGAAAGTCCCAATATAACACAAATTGCTAAAGAGTGTGGATATGCAAATGTACATTCATTTTCGCGTGCATTTTCGAGATATTTTAAAGAAACTCCTACATCTTTTATTGAAAAAACAAAAAATACATCTCTAATTTAAAAAATTCTTCACTGTTAAAAAAGAGAAGACAATTATACATAATTCTGTTATAATTAACGTATTATGAATAGTAAATTGTCTAGAAGAAGTTTTATTAGAAAAACAGGTGCGGCTGTTGCTATGGCTACTCCTTTCTTTATTACAAAGGATTTAATTGCAAAAGGCTCGCCCAATGAAAAAATCAATGTAGCAATAATAGGATATGGCAAGCAAGTAAGCGCTCATGTTCGCTCGTTGACAAGTATTAATGAATGTAGAATAACTGCGGTAGCAGATGTAGATACAGAACGCCTAGAATACGCAAAAAAGCAAATTGATGATATTTACAAAAAAACTGTTGGTTCATCAGATATAAGAACATATCAAGATTTTCGCAACGTTATAAACGACAAATCTATCGACGCAGTAAGTATAGTAACACCAGACCACTGGCATGCTATAATATCGGTTATGGCGGCTCGTGCAGGTAAGCATATATACTGCGAAAAACCGCTAACTTTTACTATTCAAGAAGGCGAACAAGTTAAGAAAGCTGTTAAAGCTGCTGGAGTAGTATTTCAAACAGGGTCACAACAACGTAGTGAGGCTTCATTCCGCAATGCTGTTCAACTTGCTAGAAGTGGCAAACTTGGCGAGATAAAATCGGTTTTTTGTAACGTACCTTGGCGTTTCCCTACATTCTATAATTGGAAAGAAGAAAAACAGCCAAAGTCTATTGATTGGGAAATGTGGATTGGTCCAGCCCCAATGCGTCCATATACTCATCACTTTTTACATCCACTAGTTCACTCTTCAAAACATGGTGTTTTTGCATATCCTTGGGGCGAGTGGCGTTGGCACTACGATTATGGCAACGGTATGCAAGGCGACTGGGGAGCACATCACTTTGATATAGCTCAATGGGGTCTTAATATGGACGGGAAAGGTCCAAAGTATGTCAGACCATATACGGAACAAAATCCTAATTTCCCAAGCGACAAGCGATCGCTATTTTACGAATACGAAAACGGCGTAAAAGTTTACTACGGAGCCCCCACTGAATTACTAAAATCGCTAGGAGCTCAAAAATTATCGCCAATGATTACATTCGTTGGTTCGGAAGGTGTTGCATGTGCTAGCAGAGGAGCGTACTTTTGGGCAAGCAAGCCTTCTTTGATGTCGGCAAAAATTCCCGCTGGCAAAGACAGTGTATATGTAAATGGATTTTTGAGTCATCATAGAAACTTCATTGATGGCATAATATCGGGAAGACCTACTATTTGCCCAGTAGACGTAGGCGTAAGCTCTTCTAACATGTGTATAATGGGAACTATCGCCCATAGATTAGGTAGAACACTAGAATGGGATTGGAAAAACTCAACATTTGTAAATGACATAGAAGCAAAAGCATTGATGTGGCGTAAAAATCGCGGTCAGTGGAGCAAAATTTTCTAATTTGAAAGGATTTTACACTATGAAGAAATATTTAATTTCATTTTCTCTAGCACTGATTGCTACTTGTGTTTCGTTTGCAATTGCAAAAAAACGCGACCTAGTTTTCTCTCAAAGTCAACTAGATGAATTTCACAAAGCAACACCTTCTAAATTAGCAGTTACACCTCAAAAGAAACGCAAGTTGCTAGTGTACTCACGCACTAATGGGTATCGCCATATAGCTGGTATACCTGCAGCAAATGAAGTGTTGAAATATATGGGCGACAAACTCGGAGCATGGGAAACTGTTATAACAGATAACCCTAACGACATAACTCCAGAAAATTTGAAAAAGTATGACGTTCTTGTTCTCAATAGTCCGACTGGTGCATGTTTTGGACCTTGGAATCACGAGTTTAGGAAGATGTCGAAAGATGAACAAAAAACAGCTATCGAAAAATCGAAGAAGCACTGCGATTACGTTATCGACTTTGTGAAAAATGGTGGCGGTCTTTTCGGAATCCACGCAGCCCCCGATGCTTATAACTATGAACATATTCTACATCTTGAATACACAAAAATGATTGGTGGAAATTTTGTAAGTCACCCTTGGTATTACAAAGGACCTAAGTATATGCTCGCTGTTGAAGACCCTAAATCGCCTGTCGTAAAGGGAATCTGGAAGTATGACGCATTTATGCTTCAAGATGAAATGTATATGGTTGGAGATTCGTTTGACCGCTCTAAGTGTAGGGTTTTAGTTCGTCTAGTACCTGAACTCAGTTACATTCCACGCGAAAAAGCTCGCATAAATCCTCCCAAAATAAGAGATGATAAAGACTTTGCTTTGGTTTGGATTAAAAGTTATGGGAAAGGTCGCGTTGCATATAGTGGATTTGGACACGCCGACAACAACTATTCAAATCCTCAAATACAAGAACTATGTATGCGCTTAGTTCAGTTTGCATGTGGAGATTTAGATGCTGATACGACATCCATACCAATGCGTAAAGGTGAGTTCAAAGCTCCAATGTGTGAGCCTCCAACAACAACTCAAATTGAATCTCTTAAAGAAACTTCCTACGGAAAAAACAATGAACTCATAAATACCCTGCTTTCCGGTGTAGCATCAAACAACTTTGACAAAGAATATTGCAAAGAAATTGAAGGATTTGTTTTGGCTCAATTAAAATCAAATGTTGGTACGGAATTTTATCGTTCTATGCTCGCAGAAATTTTACGTATTGTAAAAATATCTAATAAACAAAATTGCACAGAGGTTGAAAAATTAGAAAAATCAATCGGACAAGAACACGGAATAAAGGCTCGCTTAGCTGATGCAATCGACCACTTCTACAATCCCGAAGTTGTGTACACGATGGAACATATTTGCGGTTGTTGCAAAACAAAAAAATTACCTGCTAATTGGCGTGAACAAGTACGTCTGATGAAGTTATTGTCTGATAATCCTAAGGTGGCAATTCCATCGTATCTAAAATTTGAAAAGCTCAACGATGACGGAAAAGCTCGCTTGATATACACAATAGGTAACAGAAATGGTAACTTATCTAAAGCTCTAAAACTTGAACCTACATCAGAAGCTTTGACTGTCGCAATAGCATACGCAGCTTCAAAATGTGGGAATGAAAAAGACGTTGCTAACATTCTAAAAGGTGCAAAATATCTTTCTAGTGGTGGCGTAAAAAACACAGCTTCATATATAATCTCAATAAAATCTCCAAAACTTATTGGCGAATTACTAAAACAAATAAAGATTGCTAGCAAAGAACAAGAAAATCTAATTTTGGCTTGCTTAGAACGTCTAGATTTTGGAGTTGCAACTAAAGACTTATTTGTAGACTATGACAAAAAATCGATAGACGAAAAAGAATTGGTACTGAAATTAGCAACAGTTGTAGCTAATACAGAATCGTTCTATCAAGTAGCTAAAATTCTCAAAAATGAAAATGAACAAAAATTGAAGGTTGTTGCATTAAAAGCATTGATAGCATCGGCTCAGTTCGGTTGGGAAGATAAAATGTTTGCTCAGATAAACGAATTATATAAAACGTCTAGCAAACCTATTAAACGTCTGCTGGTACGATTGGCACCTCTTGCGTCAAGCAATGAAGCTGTTGAAATGTGCAAAGACGCATTCAATATAGGCTGGCGTACAGAAGCTATTAAAGCATTAGCAGAATTTAAAAATGCAAACTCGCTTAAAGCTTTACAACAAATTCAAAAACAAACAAAGAATACAACAGAAATAAAGCTCTTGAAAAAAGCTATTGCAGACGTTTCTGCAAAACAAACTAAAAAACGAAAATAGTTTGTTACATTTTGGTAGTAAAAAAAATCTTTAAATGTTCTTGTTACATAAAAAAGGAGATTGTCATGACAATCTCCTTTTCGATTTTTATTTGCCCCAAATTATCAAGTACTATTTATTTGCGACAACCTTTTGTGGTTAAACATCAAAAATTTTATTGACGCTTTGAAAGAACCTTAGCTTCGTATTTTTTTACACTTTCCAACATCCTCATACCAGAAAGCTTGCCAGAACGAGCACAATATTCTTCCCAAACTGTATTGAATGGTAAGCTTCTAGCTTCTTCCATCAAAGCTAAACGGGTTCCATAATCAGCTTCGTTTTCAGCCTTACGCATCATTGCAATCGGATCTAACAATGCACACAACAAGCTTTTTCTAGCGGCTCTCATACCAATAGCCCAAGCAAAAATACGATTTATACTTGCATCGAAGAAATCCATTCCAATATGAACTTTATCAACTGCACCACAACGTACAATTTCTTGCATAATAGCCATAGTATTATCATCTGTAAGAACTAC